>JBHLLE010000071.1:0-9712 GCA_048885945.1 Candidatus Hermodarchaeota archaeon
TGGTCATAATAAAATAAGGGAATACCTATGGTGGGAAAAAATACCTTTTAAAGTCAATAATTATAATCTAACTGACAATTAAAAATTGACTGATTTTTTATTATTTATTGAACATATAAACATTTATATATAACTGAACATTAAAAAATCATATAAAAATTGAACATAGTAAAAACCACAAAAAATCGAACAAAATTTAACGAATTTTATTTCGTCTATCTTTAAAGTCAAAGAAGATTCAAAATTACTTCAGAAATCTTTTAATAATTATTAATCAAATGTAGTTGTGGGGTTTTATGTTGGAAAAAGAAATTGAAGATATATTAAATATTATTTATGTTGATATTAATAATATTATTTTCAGTCAGAGAGATAGAATTCGAACAACTTCGGGAAAAAAAATAGATGACCTCATATCTTCAATTAAAGAATTTGGGCTTTTACATCCTATATTGTTAAATAAAAATTATAAACTAATTGCAGGTTATAGAAGACTTTTAGCGTGCAAAGCGCTTGGTTGGAATACTATCCCAGCAATAATAAGAAAAAATCCTGATGAATTAGATGAAATAAGTATAGAATTACAAGAAAACTTATGTAGAACTGACCTTGAACCTTACGAGATTGATATTGCTACTGCTAAGTGGAAAAGAATTTATGAAACTCTCTATCCTGAAACAAAATATTTAGCACATGTGAAATCAGGTAAGAGAGATTCTAAAGGAAGAATAATAAAGCGAAACCATGTGGAAAATTTTGCCACATGGGAAAAAAATAATAAAACAAATAAACCCCGCTTTACAGAGGTTGCAAGCAAATATTATAATGTATCAGAAAGAACTATTAGAGATAGAGTCCAAATTGGGGAAGCAATCCTTAAAGAATCGTTTGATGAAGAAACAATCCAATTATACAAATCTGGAAAAATTTCTCATTCAAAAATGGTTGAATTAGATAGAAAAATAAGAAAAGAAAAGGATGAAAAAAAAACTAATAAACCACATGTTCATCAAGATATAATTGATCTCTTATCGAAAACTCAAACTGATAAATCTAAATTAAAAGATAAGAGCTGTGTTGATTGTAGAAAAGCTACAGTTGCCTCATGCCCAGAATGTGGAAAAAATCTAATAGTGTGTAATAAAGGATATTTAGTTGTTAAACCTATCAATTCGCCAATATGTGGACATTTTTCTAGCATACTCAGGATCAAATAAACAATTAAAAATTATCAAATAATAAATAAGAGTGTAATTCTTATTTATTATTGAAATACATCATTTTAGATTATTATCTGTTAAAAATTTTAATTATAATCTATTCTTAAACAAAATTTTTTTATGAAAACGATCCTATCTTCTTTAAATTCCTCATTATTACAGAAACATTTAAATATAACTTAGTTGTAATAATTAGAAGACCAGTTAATCAATCCAACTGGCATTTACCAAGTAGAGGTAATGATTTATGAAAAAAAAAAAATTAGTTGGTACAACAACTAAAAAATCTCTACATAGGTTATCTAAATCGAAAGCAATTGCCGCTTTCCTTATAGTTGCATTTGGTATCAGTATGATACCAACAACAATATTCTTAGACAATACGATTCAAGATGAAATTGATAAGGCAATTGCAGAGCAAATTACTGTGCCCGATCCAGAAGATGATGATTATGAGGAGTGGAAATCGAATGACTACAAGGATGCCATTCCTTATTATTCGAATTACTACCTTTGGAATTTGACTAATCCCATAGAATATCTTCTTGGATATACGCCAATTTACGAAGAAATCGGACCATATGTGTTCCGAGAATACGAAACTAAATATAACGTGAGATTCAGTGATGATGGTGAAGAGGTTTCTTATAACTCATATTCAACTTATGAGTTTGATCAAGGACGATCAGGAACCCTTTCACTATACGATCAAATAACTAATATCAATCCTGGATATTTAGGTGTCCTGGATATGACTACTACGGAAAGAAATCTGATTGGTTTAATGGCACCAATCGTTTTTTCTACGGTAAAAGAAACTTTTATGGATGAATTCAGTGAAAAAATGAGTACTCAAAGTACTTGGGATGATATTTGGGACCAAGTATATATTGAAGTCACAAGTGGTATTGCTGAGAGACTCTCAGGAATAGTAGGTGGATTTGTAAAAGTTTCAGACGCCGAAAAAATAAATTTGACAAACAAAGTTCTACAAATAATAAAAGAAAACATGCCCAGTTCTTTAGATGTTTTCCTTATGGAATGGAGTCACGGAAAATTTCCGGATATTTCTAACAATGCGTTTGCAGGTCTTATGGTTAGAGCTGAATTGAAAACTTGGGTAAAAGTAGTCACTACCGTACTTGTGTGGATTTTAGCCATTTTCTTTCCAATTCTTATACCCGTCGCTGTAGCAACAACAGTTGTAGTGTTCGTTCCAATTATTCAAGATTGTGAAATGGAAAAGGAACTAATCGGTGACCAGATCGAGGAACAATCTCATAACGAGATAATTCAAGAGCTTGACTTTGATAAAATCTTTTTTGAAGATATTTACGATGCATTATTATTAGGAGATAAAAATTCCATATCTCCCGACTCCTTGTCGTTTGATCCAGATTTTGGAGACGCAAATGATTTATTCAGTTGTGCTTATACACCACTTTGGAAAAGCGATAAAATCTGGAGTGAATATGATAATTATTCATTAATTGGTGAAGAAGGAGATATCTGGTACGATGCGGCTTGTGGTGATGAAGAGAGCACCAGCTTCTTAAAAGAAAGATTTGATCTTACGGATTCAGAGATGAATGGTATATCTAATTGGCTAAATGAAGCTGCAGATAGTTGGTTGAAAAATATTTGCGGTTATACCATTCAAAATATGAGCAGTGGACTCATTACTACTCGTACTGTTGATGAATGGCTGTTTTCCGCAGAAGATGACTTCATTGAAATGGTGGAACCTGAATTAGCGAAAGTTAATATCTTTGATAATTGCCATAATACAACAGAAGCAGATGAGGCAGAAGCCAATCGCTATAAAATTAATACAGGTAAAAAAAACGTTGAAAAAGTTGGACAAACAATTGAATTTAATGGAGAGGAAGAAATTTCAATGTGGGCACGAGGTATTAATGTTGAAGGAACAGATGGAACTCAATTTGCTCCAGGTGTATCTAAAGATGAATCTTTAGATGTATTTGTACCTGAGCTAGTAAGACCAGTTGAATTTAAATATTCTAAATTAACAAATATGTATGACATAGAGTTATTCCGCTATGAATTTTCAGAAGATCTTTTTGAACCCGCTCCTGAATATTTCATGGATACAGAAGGATTAGCGAACATGTATCCGGAATATGGAATACCTGTCTACCTTAGCAAACCCCATTTTCTCGATGCGGAGGAATCCGTGGGTGATGCCGTTATTGGAATGGATCCAAAATCATCTAAACACAACACATACATTGATGTAGAGCCTATTACGGGTATTACCATGAAGGCAAAAGCTCGGATTCAAGTGAATTTTAAAGTCTCGCCTACAGATAAATGGTATTCAGATGTTCAGGAAGCATACATGCCAATCCTTTGGGTTGAAAAAGAAGCAGAGATCACAGAAGAAAAAGCTGAAGAATTTAAAGACAGCCTCTATGGGGCTCTTGATCTTCGAAGCTCCCTTATTCCAGCTTTAATAGGGGGAGGTTCTATTATAACCTTCATAGGAGCAATGTTTTCACAGACTCAAGTTAAAAAACATAGATTAATTGTAGCGCAACATATAAGGAAAAAATATGGAGAAAAAAAACTCCTGAATTTTAAATAAATTTTTTTACCGGGATGGTATTTGATACGCTGTAAGCATTCCTGCTTTAGCGTATCACTACAAATACCATCTTTTTTTAAAAATAAATAAAAACTTAGGAAATAAAAGGAAAAGAAAATGAAATTAAATAATATTAATACAAATAAATTGGTCTTTTTGGGAGGGATATTAGGGATTATAAGTGTGACTCTTTATTATATTTCGCCATCACTAGGTAGTTGGTGGTATTTATCCTGGGAAATTTTCAAAGGTGAATTTGATCTTAACATTAACGCATTTGGATATAATGAGGAGACTCAGATATTAGAACCAATGACATTTTATGTAGGATTATTAATAATTATTGGCTCAATTTTAGCTATAATGTCAGTAGGTTTGAGGAAATATAAGTTTACAAGGCTTTTAGATGTATATGGTCGTTTTCTATCTTCAGTGATGATGTTAATAGGAATCGTGTTATTCTTATTTATAATTCTTGATTCTTACGAGCTAAACAGAGCAGCTAGATATTACGATCTTTCTAATATGAAGGGTAATAAAGTTCTTTATGGAAATTATAATTCTATTAGCTGGGGTTTAGGAATTGGTTTTTATATTGCTTTAATAGCAACTACATTAATCCTAATTGTTAGTTTAATGACTATATTAAAAACCATAAAAGAAACGCGTAAAAAAGCACAAAAAGAAGAAATTGAAGCTATAAATCAGTCTATAAATAGAAATAACTTAAAAAAGATTGAGTTAGAGAAGTATAGATAAGTAAAATTATAAATTAGAGCAATCCGCTAAATAAATTCATTAATTTTATATTCTTCATCTAATTCTTCTGATATTTGTTTTAAAATTATTATTTTACTCCAATTGTTATCTTTATTAAACCAACTAACTTAAAAATCAAAAAGAGAACATAAAGTTATAATAAACATAAATTTAAAAATTTAAAAGAACGAAATATCAATAAAATTTAATTAACTAGTTTGATATAACTTCCATATTCTTATAGAACTCTGCGAAAAATTGTTCTCCTTTCATTATCCAATTTTTTACCTCATCGTGATTGTAATTTTTAGGTATGTTAAAGAAGTGATTTCTTGCTTTGTCTCCATAATTTAAAGCTTTAGCTAATTTAATTATAAGTCCAAATTTTTTCAAACCTCGAAATCCACGCCCTAATAAATCAAAAAATTTGATTTTCACTTCGTTTCCCTCTAAGCTTGCTGTAATATCGCTTTTAGTAATAATCCTTTTGTTAAATAAGAAATCAATCCCGTTTAAATTTCCAATAATAAAGTTTTTGATGATTTCAATAAATGCCATATTGCACCCGATTTCTTGATAGTATTCCACTTGATAAGGCCATAAATTAGAAATGGAATATTTCTCGTTATAAGGTTCGTCCATTTCTATTACAGTTTTTGCCAGTATGTCTCCAGCAATCATAGAATTTGCAATTCCTGAACCTGACATTGGAGTTGCCATGAACGCTGCATCACCAATTAGCGCATAATTATCTGCAACAAGTAAAGAGGCTGTTCTACGTATCGGAATATCCGCTATTAAACCGCCTCTTAATAGTTTATTCCCAATTGTTGAATGTTTGAATTTAAGTGAATTTATTAACTTGTCTAATTCATCTTTTGTATAACAATCAATACTTCCAATCAACACATCCACACATCCATTTGATGTATCTACCCATGTAATTCCTGGTTTATAATCGTATCCGAGGTACACCTTGGCATATGGTTCATTTCTCACTTTATTGTAATACGCACGATATGTATAAAAAACCTCACCTCTTTTCATGGATTCTTTAAAACCAAGAGTTTCGGGTAGCTGAGACCTAATAGGAGTGTTAATTCCCGCAGAATCGATTATTAAATCTCCTTTGATTTCGGACGCTTTCAGTTTTAATCCTATTATTTTATTATCCTTAATTATTGGACCAATTATTTTTTCATTTAAATGAATATTTACTCCAGCATCTTCAGCAAATTCTATTAAATATCTTATAAGATCCTTACGTTCCATTGAAATCCCTCTCTTGTCTATAGGTAAATCTATAAATAATTCTTGTTTCTCGTTAGGTGATACAAAATACCTATTAATAGGAATCTTATAAAATGACTTATCTGGTCTAGGAAGAGCAATTCTATCAAACACATTTATGTCGAATATATCACACCAATCCCAAGAAATATCTTCAATATGCTTTTTTCTTTCAAAAATATGCACATTATACCCTTTTTTAGCTAATTTTATTGAAGTAATTAATCCGCCATGACCCGCACCACCAATAACTATTTCTGATTTCATAACTTATTCCTAAACTCCACTTAGAGGTATTAATTAGATTTTATTCATCACTATTTTAAGAATTATTTTACTTAAGATAGGCTTTTCTTTTAAGGTTAACCTAGAAATACTCCTCTATATTAATTACCACATGGATTTAATTAAGGAGAATTAATCTTTTTAATTATGTAGTGTAGATTTTATTTATAAGGTTTTTTATCCAATATCTAACTATTTATTTTTATCCTAGATGTAAGACATTGTTTAAAAAAGCAAATATAATAAAAATTATATAAAAAATGTATTTTTTTTTAGATTTATCCTTGATATTCGTGTCGAGAAATTAGTTCTAATTGCATATCTTTAGTCAATTTGGTAAAATACGCATTATAACCAGAAACTCTGACTAAAAGCCAGCGATAGTCCTCAGGATATTTCATTGCTTCTCTCATCATATCCGAAGTTACCACATTAAATTGCCATTGCATACCTCCTAAATCGAAAAAGCTCTGTACATAGCTTGTAAAATGATCTAATGTTTCTGCGTGTGAATCCCCTGGGTGAGGTACCAGTTTTACATTATAAGAAGCGTTATTAGCCATTTTTAAATGGTCTAATGCTGCTACACTCTGTATACTTGGAAGTAGTATATCTGTGGTGCCTGGAGCTGGCGTTAAACCTGGAGTCAATGATTTTCCTTTCCTTTTTCCTGAAGGTAAAGCTCCTGTAAGCATTCCCCAACCACAATGATAAGATATAGACCAATACCCTACAAGATATTTGCCTCCTCTATAATTAGGAGTAGCATTATATAGCTCGTAGCAATAATCAATAATATCTTGGGCAAGTTCTACCGCACCATTTTGTCCGGAGCCAAACTTAGGAACTTTCTCTATTCTTTTTAATAAAGCTGCGTGTCCGTTAACAAAATCATCGTTAATTGCATCCATTAAAGTAGCAAAATCAATTTCCTTATTTTTATAGATGAGATCTCTTATAACCAATAAGCTGTCGACAACATCAGAAAGGGCCACTAAGGCGACACCCGAAGTATTATATACTGCCCCACCTTGTATAATGTCTTTACCCTTTTCGAAAGGACCATCGTAAAATGTCGATAAAAGCGGGGTGGGTTTTATATGTTGATGAGCAACTCCTAAATTGTTGTTAATTTCAATTGATTGTTCTACCAAGTATTTTAGCTGATTTTTATAAGCGTTATAAAAATCTTCATATGTAGGAAACGCAGTTCTTACATCTCCAGTTTCTGGTCCTATTTTATCATTACTAAGGGGTATAACGCCGTTATTTAACGCCATTTCCAAAGGTGCGACTAAATTTAATAACATAGCGTTTGTGTGTCCATAGTGTCTTCCGACAATGGTAGGTTCCACGCAACCTGTAGCTGCCCAGTCACGAGCGTCTTCAATCGTAAATCCCTCGTGAACTAGGGCTTCAATCATCGTTTTATCATTATGAATTGATGGTGAAGCTCCCATGTTTACATTTACTTCACACAGACGACGTAAATATTCTTTTGAATTGATGCCTGAATAGTATCTAGCATTCATGTTTGGATCTTGGAAGCCTAGCATCTCATTCGTTTTTAAGATAAGATAGGTCATGTCATTTACTGCATTATTACCTTCTCGGTCCACTCCTCCCACGGTTACGGTATCGTCTGATGAGCTACCTCCAAATAATTTCCAGCCTACGTTTGGGATACATGGGTCGTGATCGTTAGTTATGACGAATAAAGATCCTACAAGTTCCATAGTCTTCTTTATAATCTCCTCTCTTTCTTGGTCATTTTTAGCTTTTGATATATCATTCATGAAGTATGGTTGGAGCATTTGATCAAGTCTTCCGATTGATAATGCTGAATTTGCGTTTTCACTATGTAGACACACGAAACTCGTCCAAATAGATTGAACTGCTTCATGTACTGTTTCTGCGGCCTTAGCAGGGACTTTAGCGCAGATTCTGGACATCTCTTTCAGCTCTCCAATCCGCCTAGCTTGTTCTGGATCGCTCGAGTCTAGACTATCAGCAAGTTTTAACGCTTCCTCACTTAAGTGCTTAGAATAGGCTAATACTCCATCAATTGCAATTTGAGCTGCTTTATAAAAGTTCTTTTTATCCTCATTATCTGCTTCCTTTTCCAATTCGGCAGCTTCTTGCTGTAATTTTTCAAATCCTTCGTTTAATATCTTTGGAAATCCTGGTACGGTGTGGCTTATCGCGTTATTCTTCATCATGAAGTAAAAAACCCAGCTTTCCTCTAGTTTCTGAGATACTGGGTTGCCAAAACGATCTCTTGCGAATTCTCTCACATTTCTATCCATCCAATAAGGAAAAACCTCCAAACTTAATAACTCGGCATCTTTTTGGGAGAGATCGTTAGGATTAAGTTCTCTATCAGTAATAGTACCTAATTCTGGCCACAATGCAGTCCCTATAAGTTCAGGATATATTGGAATGCCCACTTCTTTTGATGTCGTGGATCCCGCAATCAAATGCTTATCGTGTATTATTGGTTTTTTATTTGAAAGTATATGATTAAAGGCCATAGCCTGTCGTATCTCGGGATCGATTGGTTTTCCTTCTTTATCCACTTCAAAACCATTCTCCATATGGAATTCAGTTAAAAGTTTTGGTCTTTCCACACAAACCGCAGGTTTTAACGCAAAACGCCTATTTTTTAAATACTTTAACCGTGGAAATTGATCTATTGAATAATTGGCTAAATACGGGTCTTCTAAAGCTTGAACGTTATCAACTTTTTTATTTAAACTTTCATTTTTAAGTTTTCTGCTACGTTCCCCCTCATCAACATCTTTAATGGGGTACAAAAGACGATTTTCGGGACCTTTATAATCGGTTTTCTTGGTACCTAGAACGAGGGAAGTGAGATATGAAAATTTAGTAAGATACGACATGTTCCCTTCATAACCCATTTCATTGGTTAAAAGGTAATCTAACGATTCTTCAGCACTTTTATCGTATAAATTAGCTAAAGTAGCCTTATCTTTATAATAAATGGTGACGTTTGGATCCTCGATCTCTCCATCATGAACGCTCATTTTCCCATCTTTAAAAATAAGATAAACTTTTACAGCGTCATCACGGGTTTTAAATTGATATTTTGCGTTAAAAACAAACCCAGTTTTATCGTTCTTAATTTCTCTACGCAACTTTCTACGCGTATCAAATACCATCGCTAGTAAATTTAATGATTCTTTAAAATTCTCAACTTTTTCATCTATTTCTGCTTCATTCATTTTAAATTCCTTAACCTATAAAATAATTTTTTCTTTAGAGATAAGTATTAAGCTATAAAATGTAAAATTGCTTAATAATTTAACAAATCCTTAAATTTAAGTGGTTAATGATATAAAAATCCTTTTTTAAATTATATAAATATTAGTTTTTTATTAAATAAGTGAATCTTTATATAATTGTTTATATTAAAATAGAAATCTGGACTTCTTTTTAAAAATTATTCATAAAAATAAAATTTTAATACCCCTCAATTTCTAACTGAGAAAAAACTCAGTTACTGTGAAAATTCTTCGATAAAACTCTTAAACCT
>JBHLLE010000072.1:0-793 GCA_048885945.1 Candidatus Hermodarchaeota archaeon
CATTTGAGATAATTAGAGAATATGAACTTGAACTTAATTTTAAAATTTTTCTAGATAAGTTAGAAAAGAGAAAATGATAACAATTTTTTGAAATTTAATAATACAAATGTAGTAAAAATGAGCTTAGGAAGAAGAATCGAATTAGCCGCTAAATGGATATACGAATCAAGAAATTTATTAGTATTCACTGGAGCAGGAATTTCAACTGACAGTGGTATTCCCGATTATCGTGGTCCCAACGGTGTATGGACGAGAAAAGAGAAAGGATTATCTCCACCAAATAGAATTTCCTACGATTTAGTAAAACCCAATGAAAGTCATTACGCAATTGTCGAATTATTAAAATTAGGTAAATTAAAATGGGTAATTTCTCAAAATGTGGATGGACTTCACGAACTTAGTGGTATCCCTCCTAATAAATTAATCGAGCTTCATGGTAATCGTAATTACATGATATGTTTAAATTGTGGCAATAAAATGACGTTTAAATCTGTAGGATGGGACAAAGATCAATGGGGATTTGGTTATAGAACTTTACCCGTTCGTCATGGTCAACCAAATTGTCCTTATTGTAATGGAAGAATTGTCTCGACTATCGTAAATTTTGGAGATAAACTTCCAATAGAACAATTAAAAAAAGCTAAAAGTATATCTGAAGAATGCGACGTATTTTTCATAATAGGTTCGTCTTTAAGCGTAAATCCCGCAGCAAATCTGGTGAAAATAGCTAAAAGAAATGAAGCAAAATTAATTATTTTGAACGATGGAAAAACTCGTTATGATAATATAGCAG
>JBHLLE010000072.1:803-9687 GCA_048885945.1 Candidatus Hermodarchaeota archaeon
GACCTGAAATTAGAAGGAAAGATTGGAAAAATATTACCAGAAATAATTAATAATATAAAAAAAATCTATGAAAAAAAAATTATTGATTAATTAACCGAGCTATTTCGCTTAACAACTTAGTATTAAATATTTTTTCGTCCATCTTGAATTTTTCTAAGCCCTGTATTCTTCTCATTCTCATCTTTAGACCTGGTGAGAGTTCAGTATCTTGTAAGTAAATGGCTAAGAAGGTCTTTTTTTCGTTAATTGCAAATTGAATCTCGTCTTGCGTATTATCCGAATTTAAAACGTGAGGTGAAATAAACGATAAGAACAAGTTGCTATCCACTATTTTTTCTGCAAGAGTATTACACCAATCGCTAGATAAAGGTATGCCTTCGTCATACCAAATATTAATTCCATTTTTACACAAATAATCAATAATTGGATATACTATTGATTTATCTTTATGCGTATAGCTTACAAATAAGAACGAGTCATCTCCCTCGTAAGCATTGAAGGGTGGTTCGATTGGTAATTCCGCAGTACTCTCTTTCAATTCACTTCTTAAAAAATCTTCTAACGAACTTTTATCTGTTGGCAAATCGGGATTATCTAATTTTGAGAATTTTTTCAAGATCTTATTTACTAATTTATCTTGATCCATTATTTTGGTTATTATATCGTACGAATCAATTATAATCTTATTAGGTTCTCCCTCTTTAGTTTTAATTTTAATTGGTTTAAGCGTAATATCTACAACTTTATCAGAAATCCAGTTATCAGCATCTTCGTTTTCTTCTGAAAGATCTATTGTTTTTTTTCCAGGAAAATCCCCTGTCCATTTAAGTGTTACCAAATCTCCATTAATAAATATTGAATAGCCATTTGAGAACATTATGGCTGGCTCCTCTTTAAATAAGCTCTGTGCGGCTAATAGATCTAATCTCTTTTGAATAGATTTGAACCAGTGTTTATCCACTTCAAATGGAAAATCATCTAAATCTATTGTTTTCTTACTTAATAACATTAAATAAATAGCCATTTGATGACTACATATCCCACCTATTTTCCCCAAATTACAAGTACAGCTTTTATTGATTGAATCGTTTACGAGTTCTACATGTGCTTTATTTGAACCATATTTTCCTTTAAACCATGTTCTATACCCTTTACCACCCGGTAATAATGAAGCATTATATATTTCTTCAACCTTATGTTCTCCACTAATTAAGGAAAGCGCATCAGAAATTAAAGATTTTACAATTTCAGGTTCGAACTTACGATAAAGGTCCTCTTTTTCATTATCAGTAAGAGAGGAGTCAATAAAATCCACTAATTTTGCTTTTTTATAAGCAGAAAACCCTTTTAATTTCTCATTTTTAGGACCATTTATTACGTAAGTCTCGTTATAATAATCAATTAATTCTTTTATTTTTGTCACAGTCATCGTTTCTAAAAACAGCTTAAATTTCGATAAAGCATTATTAGACTTCTTTTTTTTTTTTTTCGCCATCGTGACCGTCTACCTTAGATGTTTTAGTATATATTTTCACGATAATTAATTAACTTTATTTTTTTTTTGACCTTAAAAAACATTTTACCATATTTTTTTATTAATGAATTGTTTATTTGATAAGTATGGATAATGAACTAGAAGATGAAATTGAATTGGCAGCAAACTGGATAATCGAGTCGAAAAAGCTAGTTGTTTTCACTGGTGCTGGAATTTCTACAGATAGCGGATTACCCGATTATCGCGGTCCAGATGGTGTATGGACAAGGAGAGATAAGGGACTTCCACCACCTAAGTCAGTACCATGGAATCAAGTTAGACCTAATGTGGGACATTATGCGATAGTTGATTTGCTAAAAATGGGTAAATTAGATTATCTCATATCTCAAAACGTAGACGGTCTTCACGCAAAATCGGGAATTCCTTTTGAAAAACTCGCTGAGCTCCATGGAAACATGTATTTCATGAAATGTCTTGAATGTAATCAAAAAATGACTTTCGAAGAGGCGGGATGGGATAAAATGAAATGGGGTTCGGGATATAGAACTGACAGAGTTCGAAAAGAACAGCCTACTTGTCCAAATTGTGGAGGAAGAATTATTTCTAGTATAGTTAATTTTGGTGATCCTATGCCAGATGATGAACTTGAAGAATCCATGAGAAGATCTGCGGATTGCGATTTATTTTTTGTGATTGGTTCCTCCTTAGTTGTTACACCAGCTGCAAATATGCCCGGTATTGCCAAACAGTCTGGAGCAAAGCTTATAATTTTAAATAAAGGTGAAACTCCCTACGATTATGTTGCTGATCTTAGGTTTTATAATTCTATTGCTGAAGTTTTACCCTATATAATGGAAAGAGTGAAAACAAAAGTGAATAACTAACTATTTTTTTTTGTAGAATTTCTTATATCTTTTTTTATTAAATGTTCAATATAGAATATTTCATAAATATTTATATATAAAAATAGCAAAGTGTTATTTATGAGCGAATCTAAAGAAAGCTCAATTAGAGTTAGTAAAGGTTATTTTCGTCTATTAGTTGTAGTACTTATACTAATAGAAATCTTAGACGCATATACAACTGGACTACCGGCAGTAATTCCAAGTAACGTCATAGATGAATTTTTAAGTGGTTACGATGTCAATACACGTCAAGCTATCTTTGCTTTAGGTTCTGGAATCGCCATGATTGGCATGTTTTTCGTAATTATAAGCCAATACTTTGCAGATAGATTAGGCAGAAAGATAATGTTAATTATAACATGCATGGGTATGGGAATTGCTTCATTATTAATTGCACTCTCAACAAGTTTCGTAATGTATGTCATATCCTTATTCTTACTCTATATGTTTTTTAGTTCGGATATTTGGATGATATATATTAATGAAGAATGTCCTTCTGAGAAACGTGTAATCTGGGCAAATATTATTGTAGCTGGTGGGATTTTTGGATTGTTACTTGCTACAATACTTCGAGGTATCTTTATAACAGGAAGAGCTGGAGAAATAGGATGGCGAGGTCTAGCCTGGTTTTCAGCAATATTGGGAATTGGCTTAGGTCTTATTTGTATTTTTGCAATTAAAGAAACTTCGGTTTTTAAAGAAGCTAAAGAAAGCAAAGGAATTGAGCAAAAACCAGGTTTTATGGAGAATGTTAGAGAAATTTTTAAGTCTTCTCGTCGTACTGAAATGACTGTTCTTTTACTTATTACTTTTATAGGTGGACTTAGTTTTCTCTTTCAAGCACTGGCAATGGCCTACATGGCAGAACAAGGAGGTTTAACGGATACCCAAATAAATCGTGTTTTAATTTTCGTTTTCTTAATGATTTTAGCGGGATATGCGTTTTCTGCTTTAACTGGAGATAAAATTGGTCGGAAATTTCTCTTATATTTCTGGTCAGCAGCGATGCCTGTATTTGTAATAATAGTTGTTGTTTTAGTGAATATGGGCCAAGCATCGAGTATGATTACATACATATTTGTTGGTTTAAGTGTTTCGGCAATATGGGGTTCATTGGGAGCCGTACGAATAATTTCAGTTGAAATCGTTCCAACTGATAAAAGAGGTACTAGCGCAGGGCTTAGGTCCCTCCTTACTGCAACTGGCACAGTAGTGGGATTACTAGCAAGTAGCATTGTTATTCTATTTTTTGGTTTAGGAATAGCATTTATAGTGTTCACATTACCGCTACTTATAAACATACCATTAACCTATAAATTTATTCAAGAAACTAAAGGTACAGATTTATCAGCTATAAAATTTGACTAATAATAAGTTTTTTTTTTTTTTATTGTTATTTTTTTATAAGATAATAAGCAAAGAATATATTGATTATTTTATTCTTCCGTATATTTCTTTATTTCTATCTAATTCTTTGAGAAGTCGTCTTCCTTCTTTATTGGTTAAAGATAAGTTCATTTCCCCATTTCTACTTAATGAGCCAGTGAAAATTAGTTCATTACCCACTAAAATCTCGATATTTTGACTCGCGAATTCGGGATCTGCTTTTACAATAATTTTTTTTTTCCCTACTTCAAAATCAAGGTCTAATTTATCATGTGTTAGTGAACGTTTGTCCCTTTTATATCCTTCTCCTCTCATTAGACTTTTATAGTTTTCTGCTTTAGGGGGATTAATTGGATTTACCACGTTTTCTTGTCCAAACGAATAAATTTCGTATGCCAAACGTTGTGTCATATAATCTTGCACTTCAATAACTGGTCTTGCTAAATCTTTATCGCGAAAACCATGAGGTACTTTTACTGTCATTTTTAATGATAAAACAGATGCGATATCTCCATTTTTAATAAATATAACAGTATCTATTATTGAAGGAAGAATCCCTAATTCAATTCTGCCAATAAATCGTTGTATAGCATCAATAGCAGATGATGAGTGCACAACGCCAATCATTCCAACTCCTGATAACCTAAAATCAGAAAAAATTTTAAAATCCTCAAATACGCGAACTTCGTCAAAAATCGTAAAATCAGGTCTTACAAGCAGCAAAATGTCTGCAGATTTTTCTAAACTTCCTTCTAATTTTGTATATTGAGTTATTTCAGGCCTTACTTGTAAATCTCTTACGCTTTCAAGGGTTTTTACGATTTTATGTTGTTCCATGTATTCATTTGCTAATGCTGCTGAAAATGTTGATTTGCCTGCTCCGGGTGGACCACAAACCAATATGCCTTCTGCTTTTTCCTGTAATCTTTTTTGGAGCTTTCTATTCATTGAATAATCTGATAAAGATAAGTGAACTAAGGGACGGGTAGCTGTTATTTCTATGTCATTGGAAAAAGGTGGTCTTGTTATTACGATTCTATATTCTCTTAATTGCGCAACTACAGCTCCTAACTTTTCTATTTCAATAAAAGAGTGTTCGTCTTCTCTAACATTTTCGATTATTTCCATAGCTATGTCTTCAATTTCACGCGATGATAGTGGTATTTCACTAATTTTTTCGAGAAACCAATTCCCAGGGTTTCCTTTTTTCGCATATGGAGTTAGCCCTCGTTTTAAATGAATACTCATAGTGTTTTCATCAAAATATGATAAAAATTTTAATGACAACTCCCCAATTTTTCTTTTTTCCGATTTTTCATAAGCAAATATTACTTCTAATCCTTCGAATTTACCAATCTCACCTTGTATCCTATCAGCAGTAATTAAAATAGCATTATTTTTACGCGCGGCATCACGAATACGAGCGTCCAATTCACCTCCGGGAGCTAGTTTAATTGCTTCTCTACTTGGACGTTTCCCTATTATTTCAAGTATAATTTTTGTTTCGTTCGCAAAATCTCTTAAAGTATTTAAGACTTCAAGACCAAAATATCCAATTTCTTTCATAATATTGGTTCTATATTCAATTTCTGCAATAACTATATTAGGAATTAAAATTATTGGTTGTTCTCCTAATTCTCCATCATTAATTAATGCTAAAATTTGACCATTAAATATAACGGAAGTATCACATACAAATTTATCTGCCATTTTCTTCCTCGGAAATTTCTGTTTTTTTCAAAATCTGAAATTTTTTAACACTATAATAAATTGGTTTACTTAGTCTATCAACAGTTGCCACAATTAAATCCTTTCTTGATCCCATGGCTACTCTTGAAATTCTATCTAAATCTCTTAGTTCTATTGGCGCACCTTCAAAAACGGGATATATTAAAAATTTAGCTGACTCATTTTCGAAATCAGCACCTCTTTTATAGACTCTAAAATCGATACCGTCACCATATCCAGTTCGTACAATATATCCTCTTTTTCTTAAATCCATGTAAATAATGTATTTTTGCCACAATCTATCATCGTATGTTGTAAAATATTCTAATAGTTTTTCGAAATCGTATTGATCCTTTGTTTTATCGTTATCTTCCCATAATAAAACCCTTCGTCTTTCGCAGAGGAGTAATACTTCAGTCGGATTTAATATTAATATTTCTGTTCCATTATCATTTTTATCTAAATTTCCGATGTACGAATTTTTATAAAATTCCTCAATTCCTTCTAAGTCAGAAATGATGACCTTATCTTCTTTTAATATTCCTTCGAATTGTATCTTTTCCGTATTTTTCTCTGTCATGCTTAATTTAATATTATCTTCGCTAATTAATGAATTTAACCATAGCTTTATCGATTGTGAAAAATTAATTTAGCATTAATAATATACAAATATAATTATGAAAGAAATGCTTGAAAAATTATTAGATCAACTAAGTGGAGCAAAAAGAGTTGTATTCATGGGTATTGGTGAAGAAAAACTCTCTGATGATGGAGTAGGACTATATATTATAGCTGAATTATTAAATTACACTAACGAAAAGTTTCTATTCATCAATGCCGGTATAGATCCTATGATTAGAATTGATGAAGTAATTGATTTCGATCCTTCACATTTAGTCCTTATTGATACTTGTACATTAGAAAGCTCTCCTGGAACGGTTGCTATATTAGAAAGAGAAAATATTTGTGATTACGTTCCAATTTCAACCCATACAATTCCGATTCATATTGTCATAGATTTAATCGCAGAAAAAATTAAAAATCCCGATTTTAAAGTCTTCATGATAGGGATTGTTCCAGAAAGTCTTGATGGATTCTCTGAGCTTTCTTTCTATAAAGAAGGAGAACTAACAATTCAAGATAAAATTGATAACGAAAATTTACCTTTTTTCGAGATTCAACTCACCCGTACCATTCAAAAAGTAGCAGACGAGTTAATTATCGTTATAAAGGAATTGATTCAAAGATTATAAATCTTGTTGAGACTCTTCTTGTTCTTGTTTAAAGACTTTAATTATAAGATTTATCGTGGTAGAAATGTGTTCTTTTTCTTTTGAATTTCCTTGTTCTTTTAAATTTTCTAAAAATTTAATTACATTTTCGATATTTCTCAATTTCCTAAGATAATCAGAACCATCTTTATTAAGTGAACCTCCCCAAACCATTATGTGTCCCAGCACTCCTTAATTCATTTTAATTAGAAAATTTTCTTTATAATTACATTAGAAATAGTTAAATCAAAAATAAAAATTTAAATAGATCTTAATTTAAACGTAATTAGATTTTATAATGAATAAAAATCCAAATATGTTTTAAGGATTTGAAGTTGGTTATTATGAAAATTAAAGAATTAAAAAATAAGGTTGCAGTTTTAACTGGTGGATCAGGTGGAATCGCACAAAAACTAGCTAAACTATTAGACAAACATGGCGTAATACTTGCTCTCACTGACATAAATGAAGAAGGTTTAAAGAATACCTCTGGAATGCTGTCGCAGGATCCGCTTACCGTTCCTTGCGATATTGCAAACCTGGAGCAAGTAAAAAACTTAGTAAATAAGGTAGAAAAAAAATTTGAAAAAATAAATTTTCTTATTAATACAGCAGGGATTATAATTCCGGGTGCATTTGAAGATCAATCTTACGACATTATTGAAAAACAAATTAACATAAATCTTTTAGGGACGATTTATGTTACTAAGGAATTCATTCCGATAATGAAAAAAGCGGAAAACGGACATATTATCACGATCTCTTCCTTAGCGGGTATCGTTCCCGAAACATATAGTTCTGTTTATACTGCTACAAAATTCGCACTTCGAGGTTTAGATTTTGCGTTACATTTTGAGTTGAAAAAACATAATATCTTTGTTTCCACGATCTTTCCTGATTCAGTTGACACTCCAATGCTTGAATATGAGGCAAGACACAATGGGTCACCTTTAACATTTTTGCATGATCCCGTCCAGCCTGAAGCTGTAGCTAAAGCGATCTTAAAAACTATGCTTAATAGAAAGGTAGAAGTATGTATTCCAAGTTCTGAAGGAAAGCTCTCAAAATTCGTAATGTGTCTACCTTCTCTAGTCCAACATCTTTGGCCAAAATATGAAGAAAAAGGAGAAAAAAAGAAGAAAGAGTTTATAGAAAAATTAGAGAGTCGTGGTTAGTTAATATATGCTTTTTAAGTGAAGTTTTTCTAATCATTAAATTTCTTTTTTATATTTATAATGTATTGATTTAATTCAGAATCGTACTTCGGAGTCTGTTCTTTTAAGTTATTAAATAAACTTCCACTAGAAACATATTTCAAGAATTTTGGTTTGAATATTGATCTATAAGGAAATTCAAAAATAAAGTTCCATAACATAAATTCCCGTTTCTTATTTGGTTGATGTGTATGACGAAAATTTTTGACCATATTTGCACAAACTTCCCAAAAATTAAATATATATGGCTGAATTTCCTCACTTGGAGTTAGAGGTTCTCGTTTAAATGAACCAGACGCAAGAATCATCATTATTGCGAGTGCATATTTAAATTGAATTAACGGATGAACTTTTCCCAATGAAATTTTGAATTGATTCCAATTTAAATTTATTCTAGCAAGAGATTCATCAATTTTATCATAAAAAAAATCTTTGGTTAAATAATTCTGTGTTTCTACAAATTGAAATATTCTTAAAGCACATGCAACTCTCCATTTTAGATTTTGATCGTCAATTTTAAAATAATCCTCGCGGACAGCATTTACTCTTTCTATTGGTGAGTTATTAGTGTTCTTAATAAAGATCTTGCTTAAATTGGATCTAATTTGAGCATAGTAATCAAAATAATGATCATATATTTTAGAATAATCATAACCCCATATATCAATTAATGTAAAGTCGATTAAGCTAGAGAAAAATATTTCAATATCTGATGGACTCTTCCAAATTTCAAGTAAACTATTATCATTTAATAATGAAACTGCTCCCGAATAGCTAGATTCACCCGTAAAAATAGTACCCGGAAGTAAATGATATTTTATATTTCCAATTAGAATGGTTTTCTGAGAAAGTGAAAGAGAGAACTTTTTAAATAAATCTTTTTGT
>JBHLLE010000073.1:0-359 GCA_048885945.1 Candidatus Hermodarchaeota archaeon
ATTTTGAGTCAAAATTGTTAAAAATTACTAAAGAAACATACGACGAATTTTATAATAAAGAAGTAATTATTACTGCAGTACACGGGTGTCTTGAACCTGGGGTATTAAAAACAAATTTTCCTGAACTAGACATGATAACTATAGGTCCTACAATAGAAGCTTTACACTCTCCTGATGAACGATTAGATGTTGAAAGTGTCGAGACTTTCTGGAACATATTAGTTCATCTATTAAATAAAATTAAATAATTATTAAGTTAAAATTATTAAATATTAAATTCAGTAATACAATTATCCTTCCTAATCTTTATTTTACTATTAAGTTTTTATATATGTCTAATTAATTATATTATATAATTA
>JBHLLE010000073.1:369-835 GCA_048885945.1 Candidatus Hermodarchaeota archaeon
GGTAATGAAAAACTTGGTAGAATCTTAGAAGTTGATCTAAAAAATAAAACTATTAATGAGATAGATATTCATAGAAATATTATTAAAAAATATTTAGGTGGAACTGGATTTGCTATCGATTATCTAATGAAACAGAAAGCGTTTGAATTTGACCCTCTTAGTGAAAATAATCCTTTTGTTCTAATGACAGGGCTATTAACAGGAACCACGTTTCCTTGCTCTGGGTTTTACACTGTATCTGCTAGATCACCATTAACTAACATTTATGGTGAAGGTGCTTCAGGAGGTTTTTTTGGGGCGGAATTAAGAAAAAGTTTAAATGGTGTTGTTTTTAAAAATAAAGCAGATTCTCCCGTGTATTTAGTAATAGAGGACGAACACTACGAATTAAAAGACGCTTCTAAGATATGGGGATTAACAACAGATAAGATAATCCCAGATTTACATTTAAAATTAAGTAAACAGC
>JBHLLE010000073.1:845-3058 GCA_048885945.1 Candidatus Hermodarchaeota archaeon
ACAAGATCACATGTATTGGTCCTTCTGGAGAGAAAATGGTTCCTTTAGCATGCATCATCAACGATCACTATAGGGCAGTAGGAAGGACAGGAATGGGAGCCGTTATGGGTTCCAAAAATCTAAAAGCTATTGCGGTTAAAAATAGCAAAAAAATCGAATATTTTAACGAGGAAAAATTTAATGAAATTTCTAAGACAATTTTTTTATCCTTTAAAAAATCTCCTATGGCGGATATTTTAAGGAATTTTGGCACAAATAATATAGATTATTTTGAAAGATTATCGGATGTTCCTCATAAAAATTGGAGTTTACATAAATGGAGAGGTGTAAATGAAATTTCCGGCGCCGTGGTACTAGAACGATTGCATGTTAAAAGTAGACCTTGTTATCTTTGCCCATTTAGTTGTGGAAGAGTGATAGAAGTTAAAGATGGACCATATAAGTTTGAAAATGGAGCAGGTACTGAATACGAAACTACAGCAGCTTTTGGTTCTATGTGTTTAATCTCTGATGTAGATGCAATAGCCTACTTAAATCATCTTTGCAATACCATGGGAGTTGATACTATCTCTACGGGCTGCACAGTCGCATTTGCGATGGATTGCTACGAACAAGGAATTTTAACTAAAGACGATATCGGTTTTTCTTTAGAATGGGGTGATAAAGATGCTGTTATTAAACTTGTAGAATTGATGTGTAAAAATGAGGGTATTGGTAAAATTCTGGGCAAAGGATCTAGAAAAGCAGCCGAATTAATAGGTAAAGGAGCTGAAAACTATTTAGCAGAGATCAAAGGATTAGAGGCACCCATGCATGATCCTCGAGCAATTTTTCCACTTGGACTTCAATACGCTACATCAAACCGGGGTGCATGTCATTTAAGAGGATTTGCTAACGATTTATATTCTGGTTTTACTGGATTTAATGATACTTTAAAAATCTCTAAAGAAAAAACAATAAAAGAAAGGACAATAGATAATCCAATATTCGCAAGAGATGTAGCTTTATCTCAGGATCTATCTGAAATTAATAATGCTCTCGGAATATGTCGTCAAACCATCTCTTCGGGAACTCAAATTGTAGATAATCTACTTGATTTAATTCTGGATGAGATTTATTATTTAACAGAAATTAGGTTATCTTTGAAAGAACTAATGGAAATTGGAGAAAGAATTTTCAATTTGAAAAGAGTTTTTAATAACAATTGTGGTATTACAAAGAAAGACGATAATATTCCTCCCAGATTAAAGTTTCCGTTAGAAAAAGGGCGATTAAAGGAAAAAGTACTTACTATAGATTCAATGCTAGAAGAATATTATAAATTTAGAGGATGGAATAAAGAAGGAATTCCTAAGGAAGATAAATTAGTAAAATTAGAAATAAATAATTTATAAAAAAAAAAGAAATTTTCTTTATTTTAATCCTTTTGACAAGTTCACATTGAGTTCTCTTACTTGTTTCTTAACATCTTCTAGTTTTTCTCCTGATAATGGATAAAGATATAAGAATAACATTCCCAGTACTATAAAGATCACAGGAATGACGCCTAATAGGATTCTGAGTCCTAATTCACCTAAAGGTGTAAGTGCTGATGGACTCACATTCTCACGATTTATTTGAAAAATGGTAAGAACAATCCCTAATACTAACCAACTAATCGCATTTGATGATTTTACAATAACACCCGAAACACCATTAAAGATGCCCTCTCTTCGCTCATTTGTTTTTGTATGGTCCTCGTCTATAACGTCACTGAGTAAAACTGTAGGAAAGAGCATTAATCCTCCTAAACCAAATCCTGCTATTAGTAGAACAATTAACATCGTAGTAGAAGTATAAACGAGAAAAATTAATGGAAACGTTAGAGCGAAACATAACATGGAGATAAATAGAGCATATCTTGTCCCTTTTTTTTCTGCAATTTTTATCCACACATATAATCCGGGAATCACTACACAAAAAATAAGTAGCATTTGAATAGCCCATTCAGAAGAACCCATTCCTAAAACTCCTTCAAAGAATAATGGTAAACCTGAAAGAACTAATGAATAAGATAACTGTAGCAGAAATTGCACAAGAATAAAACAAACAAAACTTTTGCTTTTTAACGCGATTTTTATTGACTCAAAGAAGCTTTTTTTATTTTCTTTAACAATCTGATACTCCTTTCGTTCTTTAATAAAAAATAATGTAGGAAGCATAAAAACAACTGC
>JBHLLE010000073.1:3068-9684 GCA_048885945.1 Candidatus Hermodarchaeota archaeon
TTCTCCACGACAGATCCACCCTTGATAGTAAGAATTGCTAATGATAATGAGCTGAGCATAAAAACAACTGCAATAATTCCTAAAATTAATCCCATTATTGAGAATCCAAGCATGGGATCTTTAAACGACCCCGCTATTAAAGGAGCGAGAGCAAGTCCTAGAATCAATCCTAATACTCCAAAAATCTCTTTAAATCTTGAAATAGCTAAACGTTCGTTTTGATCCAAAGTTAATTCAGGGTATAATGCAAACCAAAGAGTAAATACCATTGTTACAGAGGTTTCATATAAAATTAAAATGATTATCAAATAGATTGTACATATTAAAGGGTCATTCACAGGAGGTGTGTATATTAAGTAAGAACATAGTAGGAGGGGGATCAAACCTATTGCAATAAATGGTTTTCTCCGCCCCCATCGGGTTCTAGAAAGATCAGAAATATGTCCTATTAGTGGTTCATTAATCGCATCCCATATCCCATAAACCATTAAAACTAAGCTAATACTAAGTGGGGAGAGAGGAACTCCGAGATATAAGAAGTAATACGCATATAAAAGAAGAATGCTCGCCTGACCAATTGCTAAACTTCCTATATTAGCAACGGCCCATGAAATTTTTTTACCCGTAGGTACGTAGTCTTCACTCATAATAATCCCTTGAAATATTATTTAGAAAAATTATTTTGAAAGAAGTAATTGACGCTTAAATTCATGTTTTCTTTATACCAATGAAAGCCTAAAATATGTTCATCGTATTGAAATTTAAATATTTCCCTATTGATTTCTAAGATAATCACGAATTAGCTTATATCCAATTATTTTCAAATCATGTTTTTCAACACAAGCTTTTAAGCGCGAATCAGTAAATGCTCTATAATCTTGGTCTCGCCATTCTGCTGAATCTGGTGTTATTGCCTGTAGTTCAGAACTCATCTTTGCTGAATGAAATAAAAAATGGGTTAATCCAGGCTTTATTTCTGCGAAAAGATTGCAATAATATTCTGTCTTATCGGGATACTCTCCTCCAGTGTCAATAATTATGTGGTCCAACATAAATACGCCCTGTGACTCCAATTTCGAAAACATTTTTAGAATTGCATCTGCAGAATCTCCAAAACCCTGTTCAATCAGCAAAGTTCGATTTACTTTTGGTAGAAAAGCGGGAATATCGAATTCTCGGCTCATTTTTAAATAAAATGGGAGAAATTTGGGATCAATAACTGTTCCCATGTGAGTATCAATGTGAGTGATGTCAATACCGTTGTCTAAAGCCATTTGAATTTGTGCGCGCATTTCTATTTCCGCTGTTTTAGGATTCACGTTCGAAACTGCTTCTTCTGCAGTTTTCCATAGACATTTTTCAGAATCTAATAATCCTGAATTAGGATCGACACTACTTAAGGCTCGCCACCTATATAAATCATATTCACATGTCAGAGTTAAGTGACAACCAACATCGTAGTTGGAATTCCTCTTACAAATAGAGGCTGTTTCCAAAAACCACGGAGCAGGGACTAGAATAGAACCACAACTGGCAATACCAAAATCTAAACATTTAAAAGAAGCCACATTAGAAGCGTGGGAAAATCCTATATCGTCGATATGGAAGATTACAACTTTATCGGATGCTTCAAACCCAAGTTTTTCGATTATTGATTGATTTTTCATACTAAACACTCAATAGTATAATTCTTTAAGAATAATTATCAAGAGAATAATAAAAAAGCAAATATGTTTTATAATTTAAATATTGCTCCTTCAGCGGCAGAGGAGACTAGTTTCTTGTATTTTAAAAGTGCTTTACTTTTGATTAGTTTCTCAATAGGCTTCCAATTATTTAAACGCTCTTGAATTTTTTCAGTCGAAACATCAATTTGAAGGATTCTCTGGGGTATGTCAATTTTTATTAAATCACTATTTTCTACTACTGCAATAGGACCACCAATATATGCTTCAGGACTCACGTGACCTATACAGGGACCTGATGTTGCTCCTGAAAAACGACCATCTGTTATTAAAGCAACTTGATCTAAATTACGACGAAGCATAAGAGTTGCTGTAACTGCTAAAAGTTCAGGCATTCCAGGTCCACCTTTAGGTCCTTCATATCTAATAACCAATACTGAGCCATTTTCCACTTTATTTTGAGATAAAGCATCAATTACTTCTTGTTCCGAATTAAAACATAAGGCGGGACCTTCAAACTTTAACATATTTTTATCTTTAACCGCAGACTGCTTTATTATAGCTCCTTCTGGAGCCAAATTTCCTTTTAAAACCACAGTTCCCCCTTCGGGATAGATAGGATTTTCAAGAGGTCTAATTATATTATCATCTAACACTTTAATTCTTCTTATTTGTTTTCCAATCGTTTTCCCTGAAACTGTTAAGCAATTTAGATTAAGATGATCTTTTAATCTGCTTAATACAGCAGGTATTCCACCAGCTTTATATAAATCTACTATCCCATAATCTCCTGACGGTGACACATTAACAATAGTTGGAATTTTCTTACTATATTTGTTAAAGATTTCTAAATCAAACTCAATTCCCATCTCATATGCGATTGCGGGAAGGTGTAATGCTGAGTTTGTGGATCCTCCTATTGCTAAATCTACCATTAGAACATTTTCAAACGATTCTTTTGTCATTATCTTCGAAGGTGTTATGTTATTTTTTAGCAAATTAAGAATCTGTCTTCCAGAATTTTTTGCAATTATATATTTCATTCTCGTCATAGCTGGAGTAGTCGCGGCATTTGGCAATGCCATTCCAAAAGCTTCCATTAAACATTGAATTGTATTTGCTGTGCCCATGATCTCGCATGCACCATAAGTAGCACAACTAATACATTTTAGTTTGTGATCAAAATCACCATAATGTCCCTGGTCAATTCCAATATAATCTGGAGTGAACCTCACTTCATAAAAACTTGGTCCTCCTGGAACACAGATAGTTGGAATATCAAGCCGAATAGCTGCCATTAAAACTGCAGGATTAATTTTATCACATCCAGATAACGTAACCATTGCATCTAATCTATGAGCTTCAACCATTAATTCAATCGAATCTGCGATTACTTCTCTTTGCGGTAAAATATGTCGCATACCCTCGTTTCCATTAGCCCACCCATCACAAGGTCCTACAGTGCAGAATTCAAATGGAATACCCCCTGCTTCAACAACACCCATTTTAACAGCCTCAGCTAACATTCTTAAATGTTTATGACCTGGGTTAAGCTCATTCCAAGTATTGACCACCCCAATAAATGGTTTATTATGGATTTCTTTATCTTCTAAACCCAAACTTTCTATTATTCCAAGCGTAACATAATTAAAAGGTGTTTTCTTAATTCCTTCGAAAATGGTATTACTCCTCTTCTTTAAATCGATTTTCTCGTCAACCATTTTGATTTCCTTATGTTTATAAATATTTTATATTCTTTTTTACACACTATAAACAAATTAATATCATTTCAAAAATAATTTTTTATATATTAATTAAAATGTTTCCTAATTTGTGATTAACATGGATAAGAATAAAATGGAATTAATTTTAAACGAATATTCTAGACTCTATACCTGTGCTATATCTGATGCGATTGATGAGTTAGGTTTTGAACCTGGTTTCATTGACGCGGGTATTAGACCTATCTGGAGTGGTGCCAGAATGGTTGGATTTGCCGGTACTATGAAAATGATTCCCTCTGATGAACCCCTCGATCGAAACATCATTGCTCGCATGGTCAAATTTATAAAAGCTGTTCCTAAATTTCCTATAATGTGTGTTGATATGTCTGGTCTTATGATAGCTGCAGGATTAGGACAGAGCACAAGTAGGATTCTACAAGGTCTAGGATTTAGAGGAGGTCTTGTCGATGGTGCTGTACGCGATATTCCTCAAGTGACAGATTTAAAATTCCCTATATTTGCGAGAGGTATTGTATGCTCGTCAATTAGGAGTAGAATGATTATTGACATGGATTTAGTGATGAAACCGATAAAGTGTGGTGATAGGACAATTAACCCTGGAGATCTCATATTTGGGGATATTAACGGAGTTGTAGTTGTTAATTCGAATCAAATTGAAGCTGTACTGGAAAAAGCAAAAGATATTATTGCTACAGACAAATGGTGGTTTCAACAACTAGAGAAAGGAAGAGAACCCGCCGATATTGAAATAGAAAAAGAATTACCTTAAGCTATTAAACAAATTATTTATATTATAGTTATTAAAAACTTAAAGATTGTATTTTCCAGGCACCAACTATAAACACTTTTTTCTTTGAAGTATTTAAAGAATCATTATTGAAGTTTATTTCTCTAAATTGTTTTTTGATTAGTGGTCCGTCTATTTTAATTTTTATTTGATTATCACTCGAATTTAAAATTCTTAAGAAAGAATTCCCATCTCGACTCCAAAGGTTTATTAGTTTAATAGAAGGATTAATGGAAAGGAATGAATCTGTTTTTTTTGAATATTCATTATTATTTTGGATTTTTATTCCCAAAAAATTGAATTTATACGTGTCAACCACCTGATAAGCAGAATTTAAGCTTAAGTTCTTATATATCGAAATAGAAAATTCATATCTTCCCTTATTTTTAATTAAATTTCGAATTTGGAAATTATTTCTATCAATAATGAATTGTTGGCTATTTTTTTGAACGTAAAAGATACTTAATTCTTCACCCATCAACCATAAAAAATCTAATGTTTGAATTTGTGACCTCTTGGTTTCTTCAATTCCAAACGGATAATTAATTAATGATTTTATAATAGGGAAGGTTGGATTTAATATAACTTCATTCAATAGCTCGGAAAGTAGATTAAATTCTAACCGATTTACTCCGTTATATTGGAAAATTTCGAGAGTAAATATTTTATTTTTTATTTCTGCTTGTATTTTATATTTATCTTCAAAGGTATTTTGGATATGATCAATAAGCGTTAATACATAATCAGAAGAAGTTCCAAATGTTAATTCATAAACGATTTTATTGTTAAAACTTATTTGAATAGTTTGATTACCTTCTAAAATTTTTAGATCATAAAGATAGTTAATATCTGGATTGATTTCTTTTTCACTTTGTTCATTAAGAGAAAATATTTTATATCCCATTGGTGGTATGTTTGCTATAAAATTTATTTTTGAATCATCGTAGACATAATTTAAAATATTTCCATTTTCATTAAGTAAAGCAATGTTAGAATCATCTTCTAACTTTAAAGGAATTGAAACTTTATCTTTTCGTCGAAATATTGTAGGATTAAATACTAATAAATCAATTTTGTTTTTAGTTTTATGAACTATAGGTTTTGTAAGACACTGAGCTAGTTTATTAAGGGCATCATTATTAAAATCTATACAAGATTGAAGAATTTCTTTCTGTATCTTGAAGCATAATTCCGAAATTGAGATTTTCTCTGAACTTATTTTTAATTTTTCGTACTCTTCTTTGCTTAACTGCTGGGCTGCGTAATCTCCAGGTTGAACAAATGAAACAGCATAACAATCATGTGCTTGAGTAATTAATAACTTTTTCCACAATTGATCTAATAAATCATCATTAGAACCTGCATTGAATTGAGCTATAATGCAGTTTAAAATCTCCACAGTTAGCAAGGCAACTTCACATTCTTTATTATTCAAAAACAGTTCATTTTGAACGAAAATATACTCCCCTAAAGAAAAATTATCTCGTTTATATTTAAATTCTCCATCGGGCTCTATCAGTTTAAATAAGTCTGAATAAGAGACAAATTTTCCAAAAACTTCAGATATCCTCGTTATCCTCCAGATATCTTCTTGAAAAGGTAATGGCATAATAAAATCTTCAATTGAAGAAAATATAATATGTTTTATGAAAGGTCGAGAAACTGCTTGAAACAATAAATTCGGAACTTCCCTATAAAAAGTCCCATGAAAAAATTCTCCATTATAAATACCAGATTGATCACATATAGTAGGTATTTTTGTCCCATCTAATCCTATCCATGAAATAAATCCTGAATGAGAAGTCGGACATGTTCCCAATAATCTAGTTCTTAAGGAGCAATAATTAATATTAAATCCCTCCAGAATTTGGGGGATCTGTGGGTGAAGAGACGCCTCAGAACTATAGTAGATATTACAATCTAAACCAAGTTTTTTTAATGTTTTTAACCCATATTCTATTTGTTTTATATTAGATTCGGAACCAATAATTAAATTGTAAGGTTGAGAATAGGTTGGATTGATGATATTAAATCGCCCGAGTTTAAACATTTTTCTAAATTGAGAAAATTTTTTTGGATAATTTATTTTAAACCATTCTAAGCAGGACATTGCGATTTCTAAGTTATATGGTATGTCCATTTCTATAGCCAATTTCATTCTTTCTATTAAATTTATCATTGCATATTCGGGATCATCAAATTCACAAAAGCCAATATTATTAACGATAATTCCACCATGTCCACCGACAATATAATAAAGCTTTGAAATGATCTCTCTTTGAACAATTGATTTTAATCTTTTTATTAATTTTCGAAGAGTTTCAATTTCGATTTTATTATCGCGTTTAAATTGTGTTTTTAATTCATTAATTTTTACTCTAAACCGTTCAAAATTTATT
>JBHLLE010000074.1:0-9615 GCA_048885945.1 Candidatus Hermodarchaeota archaeon
CCAAAGTCTAATAAATCTTGATTGGTGGTATGAAAGATTGGATGAATTGAAATTTAAGCATGTTCCAAAAATAATTATTGGTACGAAGCAGGATCTCATTAACAAGATGAATTCAAAAAGTAAAGTTAATGATTTAGTGGTACATCAATTTCTTAAAAAGCACGATGAAAATGATTTCTTTAAAACTTCATCAAAGGAAAACATGAATATTATAGATAGTTTTAAAAGAATGACAGCAAAGATCCTAGATGATCATAATCTACCTTATAAGAGAATAATTTAATCAACTATTCTAATTAAAATCTCAGCTTCTTTATTTTTTGAAAAACTAATGTAGTAATTTTTATTAAGATAAATGACACAATAGTAAGTAGAAATTCAACTTTCTTGCAAAAAATAATTATTAGATGAGAGGTAAAAATAATGAAAAATTCAAAATATTTAACAGATTCAAAAAAATTAAATATTGCAATTGTAGTATTAGTTATTTTAGACGCGATAATATTAATTATGGGATTAGTATACGCAATTACGGGTACTTTTCAAACTTATCATATAGCTTATATGGGTATGACAGCCTCTAGGGTAAAATCTTTCAATTCTAGACTAATGACTCTTATTAGTTTCTTTATTAGAATGGTTGGATTTGGATTTCTTGCGGTATCTATAGGAGGATTAATTATTATTCACGCTAGTTTTCGGAAGCGAGAAAAATGGTCTTGGATAGTTTACTTAATTCAACACTCGTTTTTGGCTATTCCATTGACCTTTATAACCTATGTGGTTGGTGGCTTATCTTTAATTTTAGTTATCGTTGCAATCGTGTTATTCATTGTAGGATTAGTCTTTTCTTATAAAGAGATTTTTAAATAGGAGCTATAATGAGATAAAATAAAAAAAATCTAACTAATCATCTTTTTTTGCATTTGAAAATCTAACTTCGTTATTTTTTTTAAGAAATATATCTTAGTGATTAATTAAAATTCAATCCATAAAAAAATCTGAATAAAAATGGCGAATTTAGAAATATCAAAATCAAAATTTTTAACGGATTCAAGAAATTTGAATATTGCAATAGTGTTTTTTATCTTTCCCTGTATAACCCTAGCAATAGCTGGATCAATCTACGCTATTTTTGGAACATTTATGCAATATCATATCGAATATACAGGTTTGACTGAATCAGAGGTAGCTGCATATAACTCAAGATTGATGTTCCTTATAAGTGTCCTTATACGCTTATTGGGGGTAAATATGATAGCTGTAGGAATTTCAATATTATATATCACAATTTATGGAATTAGAAAGAGGAAAAAATGGGCTTGGACCAGTATTCTACTAATTACTATTATATGCACTGTTCCGACATTGATACTTACTTCAATAGTAGTTGGTATATTTGGATGGGCATATTTACTATATCTATTTGGAACAATACTCCTAATAATTGGTCTGTATCTTTCTTATAAAGAAATTTTTTAATTTCCTAAATTTTCTATTTTTTTTAGATATCTTTCTATAATTTAGAATTATTTATAAGCGCTAATTTTCTCTATATTCTAAAATTACAAAATCGAATGACAATGAAAAAATGACTGATTACGAAAAAATGAAAAAGGCGTATAAAGTATCTTCTAAAATCATGCAAAAGCGGATGGAAAAAGAACGTCCACAAGATTTAGAAATTTTAAAGAAAGTAAAAGAAAGTTCTATTGTAATAATTGCCGGAACTTACGATAAAGTCGAGTTAGTTTTAGATTTAATTAATGTTCCATACGTTCTTATTAATGCCTATGATCTAGATCATTTAGAATTGAATCCCGATCAAATGCTTATCGTAAATTGTCCAGGAAGTGATATTTCATCCCAGAATTTAAGAAAAATAAAAAAATATGTCGGAGATGGAGGATTTTTATTTACAACTGATTGGGCTTTATTTCATGTTTTAGAAAAAATATTTCCTGATTATGTTCAATATAATCAGAGACCAACGGGAGATGATTGTGTAAGAGTTGAAGTCGTCAGCAAGGATAATAAATTTCTTGAGGGTTTATTTGATGGGGATTCAGATCCTATTTGGTGGTTGGAAAGCTCTTCTTATCCTATAAAGATTTTAGACGAAACGAAAGTTAATGTCTTAGTAAAAAGTAAAGAGATGGAAAAAAAATATGGAGAAGCACCAATAGTTATCCTATTCGATTATGGAGAAGGCATTGTATTACACATGACAAGCCATTATTATTTACAACGCGCCGAACTTCGGACTAAAAGGCATAAAACGAGTGCCAAAAACTATGTAATGTCAGAAATGGCATTTTCACCAAAGGAAGCAGAAGAATTAGATGATGAATTAAGAGATGTATCACTAGGGGAAGCGGAATCAGCTTACTCTACCACACAATTTATTAGTAATGTCATTGTAGAGCAACAAAAAAAGGTTAAGCTGCGAAAGAAGAAGACCAATAAAAAAGAAGAAGAAAATAAATAACCAAGTATAATCTCTTTCCATTTACCTACTATTTTTCTTAAGTTTAAGACAATTTTATTATTTTGATAAATTAAGACTGTAAAATACAAAAATATTTAGTCTCTAATTAGAAAAATAATAGTTTTGAAATACGATTTTTATAAAATTATAAATATATGCTATAGTCAATAATTAACTAACATTTTATTTTAAATAATATAAGAGAGGTAGTATTTCATGGCGCTCGAATTACTTAAATTCTTTCACGGTGTTTTTATATTCATTTTTGTGTTAATTACTCTAATTGTAGGATTAATAATTCTCTTAAAATATTTCACGTATCAACATAAATTATATATCTATGTAGGGATTGCTTGGATGGGAATGGCGGTTCCATGGTTACCCGACGCTATTGTCTTCTTAGTCTTAGCTTTCAACATACCTATAAGTGCGTGGTATATAAATGCTGAGTGGTATTTTATTTTAGGTACTGGTTTTATCCCTTTCTTCATAATATGTTGGTTGGTTGCGATGAGAGACTTAATCTACCCTAAACAAGGAATAAAAATTATCATCGTTAATTTTATAATTGGAATTCTTTACGAAGTATGCTTTTTCTATTTATTGTTTACTGATATCTCACAATTAGGTACCTTTGAAGGAATATATGAAACTAGATTTGGGTTATTAATTAGTGGGTTTGTAATTTATGCACTTATAACGATAATCATCACAGGGCTACACTTTAGCATAAACGCTCAAAGATCAGATGAACCTGAGTCAAGGTTGAAAGGAAAATTTCTTTTGATTGCATTTATTACGTTTATAATTGGTACTATTTTAGATACGGGTTTAATTATAATCGTGACAGATGTAATAGGTCTCACAAAATTACTTTTAATGTCGAGTTCAATTGAATTTTATATAGGTTATATCATGCCAGAACGGATTAAAAAAATCTTTCTAAAATAATCTATCTTTTTTTTTACTTTAATTTAATGATATATTTTTTTAAAAATTCACTTTAAAAATTTAAAGCTTACGTATTTCTTTAATTAAATCTGCTGCTTCAACTGTTTTTTCTTTTAATAAGTGAGATAAATCATTTATATCTTTTTCAGTTAGATCTCTTCCATCAATTAATTCATAAGCCAAGGTAATCGAATGAAGGATGTTTCCTAAATTATGGGAATATGTATCTTTTAAAGTATCTTTATCATTTTGAGTTTCTATTATTTTTTGCTCTGCAAATGCTACAAGTGCAGTAACTACAAGTAAAGTTGTAAAGATTACTGAATTTCCATAATTTAGTAAAGTTAATCCTTCTATTCCTAAAGATTCAAGAGCAGTCATAATTATTGTTGTAGTTGAAGATACTAAAGCTAAACTTAAAAATCCATGAGTAGGTGTTCTTTTCACCCAAAAAATTCGAAGAAGTAAGACGATAGAAATTATACTAACTGTAATGATAACAACTTCTAGTCCTATTAAAAATGGATTAATAGCCATTACGACAATTATAGATTTTTTAAATTTATTCCCATTTCCTTTACTCGGAATAAAAGTGCGATAATACTCGTTAAAATTAGTATAAAATACAATAAAAATCGCTATAGTATAAAAGATATTACCAATTAAACTTTCTTCACCAGGATTTACAGCACCGTCAATCACGTTAAATAAAAAACCGATAGTTACTACGATATATGCTAGCAACCAATATAATAAATCACGTCGCTTTATGTAATCGTACCCCATTATTATTGATGCGATTATCCCCAATACAAGATAAAGAATCTTTAATTCTAAATAACTTTCGACCATCCCTATCTCCCTTTAAAATGAAATTTTCAATTTAAAAAAAATATCAATCTTCTTACTATAACCACATTTAAATGTATTTTTATTAATACTTCCATTCTAGTGAAGTCTTCTATATTTAAGCATAAGGTTTTTAAAAAATAAGAAAAGAATAAAAAAAAAATGATATAATAATTATTTAAAAAAATCTTATTTTATTCTTTATCGGGAGCCATTTTTCCTAACCATTTTTCGTAAAAGGCATCAATGTTGGGTAGAAAATTAAAGATAGTAGGATACCCTGGAGGGACAGCTTCTACATCGAGTATTGTTAAGCAACCAGGGCAGATGTATTCTCTCAACTCCTCCCATTCGGGATCGCAACCCATATATTTAGGATAAAGTTCTCCAATTGACTCTTCAGTATCTCTCACTCTCACTCTACATTTTGTTTTCCAATTAACTTTATAATCTCCAAATTCATATCCGCAATCACATTTAACGATTCGTTGCCCCTCTTTTGTAACTACATATAAGTGCTCATGAAGAGGGAGGAGAATTTTTTCTTTCCAAGGAACCCGATTTTGTAAAATGTTCATTATTTTATCAAATCGATCGAGATCTTTTCTTCCGCTAATAATTGTTTTTAATTCTTCCCAAGTCAAATCTCCATCAATCATCCTTTCGAGGGTTTTCTCATCATATTGTACCATTTATTTCACCTCCATTACGAAATCTTCGGGAAGTTTCCAGAATTCTCGAAATTCTTTAGCCCAATATTTAGTAGAAAATTTTAGACTCTCATGAAACATAAGTTTTACTTGATTACTTAATTTATTTTCAGTTATTTTCTTCCTTTCGTATTCCCAGAACTCTTCAAAACTCATGGAATTTTCTTTTCTTTCTTTTTTCATTTTCTCTTGACGTGTTTTAGTAGCTTTTTCATCTATGTCCCATTCTTCTTTATCTTCGTTATAATTTGCAATCACGCCGTATATATTAAAAATGAAATCTTTTGTGTAAATTCCATCGTTAAGATCCTTTCTCACGCTTTCTAAATTCCTTTCTAATGGATCACCATATCCAGGACCCCCTGATAATGTATAATGAACTATATCATAATTATCCAAAGTTATAGGAAAAGTTGAACAATTGGGTTTTCTAGTAATATCTCCTTGTAATAGTTTTTCAAATTCTCCATTACTTGGATCAGGGTCACCTAATGGATAATCTTGTTGGTTTTGAATAATTTCTTGCATATTAGTATTAGTTGCATATAGTCGATATGCTGTTGGATTTGGATAACCTCCATGCATTCCTCCTGTTCCGTGAAAACATAATCCTTCTCGAGCTCCAAAAAATTCTACCTTCTCGGAATATGCAACTATTGCTATACCTGCATAATTCGATCCTCCCCTATATTTTCCATGTCCTGCATTATTAGGTTTAACTCTTCTCGCAAGATATGGTATTCCTCCTTGAAATAACTCCCATGTTTCTACATCTCCGAGATCAGCTTCAGGATTCCACATTGCATAACCCATTTAATTGATTTAATTAAATGTATAGCCCCAATCAAGCCCATCTCTAACTGCACTTGCTCCTAAACCTTGGCCGCTTATCTCAAAGGTCGAAAGAGACCATCTTTGACCTTCAAGAGGTCCGGCTGAATAGACACCCCCTCCTTGAATCGCATCTCCCGTAAATCCATAACCAGGCACAACTTCTTCCCTAAAACCTCGAGAAAATAAACCATAAGAAATACATTTCATCATTCCAGTATATGCAGGTATTAGATTACCCCATGGCGCTTGATAAGACAGGTAAGGATCCCCTGGATTACACCAAGTACCAGCAGGATAATCTTTCTCTACAGCAAAGTATGCTCCATCATTGACTTTATCTCCATAAATTAAAATTTGTGTTAAAAGAACCCATTGTCCCCCTTCCATCGCACCTTTTGCACAATTCATACAATTTGGTCCAGGACCGCTTGCTCCCTCAAAAGAAAGAGAGAAACCACCATTCTCTTTAACTATAATTTCTAAAGGTTGATTTGAAATTTTATCAATTTTAGCTGTAGGTTGCCAAGCTTCATTTTTCATTCCAACATCCATAAAAGAAGCTGCTCTATATCTTCCAGGAATTAATCTTTCTTTTACCCTTTCAATAAGAATTCTTCTGCCTTCCTCTATTGCTTCCCTTATAAATCGCTTATAGTAATCGATCCCTTCACGTTGAATAAAATCATGTACCGCATCTCGAATCATCAAATTCCCCGCCATTCTGCATTTTTCATCTAATTCCCAATACATTGGTGTTCTAACGGATCTTCTTGCATTGATTAAGTGATCTTTCCAGATTTTATCATTAGAACCAATTTTGCGACAAGTGTAATATACACCATCATCAAATCGTTGAACAGCAGAAATTAAATCGTGACCGGGTGTTATACCGCCTGTATCGATTTGGTGTGTTACTCCACCAGCCCATCCAATTAATTCGTCTTCCCAATAAATAGGAATTATAGTTTGTACATCCGTAGTGTGAACATTCCCACATTCTGGATCATTATTTAAGAATATATCACCAGGATTAATTCCCACTTCTTCTTCATAATTTTCTCTTATCATGAATTTTATAGCTTCGCTCATAGTATGAATATGGACTAAGATTCCCGTCGATACTACTATCGAATCTCCTTCAGGAGTGTATAATCCAAAACAAAGCTCACCGATTTCCTTAACAATAGGGGATGCAGCTACATGTAAAGCCGTTTCTCTCGCAGATACTATAGCTCCTCTTAAACTAGCATAACATCTCTCAAAATTAAAGGGATCTTTTTCCTTTAAACTAAGTTTTTCTAATCCTTGATAATATTTTGTTTCCTTTATTAATTTTTCACTTTCATCTAACATTTCTATTAATTTTTTACCATTCCATCCAATTGGTTTTTGCATTATTATTTACACCTCCATATTGAAAATTCTATGTTTATCAAGTTTAACTCTAAAACTAGGAGGAACTAATAGAGTAGTTGCTGGTGCTTCGATAACTGCGGGACCATCTATTATATTTCCCGGTTTTATAAAGCTCATCTCATAAATCGACGCTTCATGCCAACCATTTACCCAGAATCTATCTCTCTTATCTTTAAGAGCTTCATCATCAGGTTGTGGGAGAATTAATTCTTTTTCTGGTAGTTTAGGTTTTGGAACAGGTACAATACCAGTTCCAATTGCTTTAGTTATATGATACCCTAGTTCAGGACTCTTTGTTCCCCTTCGAAATATCTGTTCAAAAAGATCATCATAGCTTTTAGTAATTTTTATTAAATCTTTTGAATCATAGGTTTGTTTCTCTTCTGAAAATGTTAATTCTAATTCCTCAGTATGGGATTGAACTTCTAAATCGTCAAACATTCCTAAAAATTGTATACGTAATGATGGTCTAAATTCCATATCATTTGGATCTCGACCTTCTTTTTCAAACTCAACAGCAATATTTCGCTTCAAATCACCCCAAGTAGAGTTAAGTATTGACGCAACAAAGGTATTCATACTTCCATCAGGAGGTAAAACAAGATCTACTGATCTTTCGTGTCTATAAGAATGTTCGGCGCATGCTGCTCCAAAAGCAGAAAATGCAGCTGCCCATTCTGGAATTAAAATATTTTCAAATTTTAAATCCTTAGCATAACCAGCAACATGGAGAGGTCCCCCTCCACCAAAGGATATTAAGGTGTAGTTCTCAGGTCTGAACCCAAGACCTTGAATCATACCATTGAGATGATTTTTCATGTTAATTTCGATTAAATCCAATGCACCTCTGGCTGTACTATAAGGATCTGCTTTTAAAGGATCGGATAATTGTTCTTCAATATATTTTAAAGCTCGATCTTTATATAGAGGAACTTTACCTCCTAAGAAATAGTCTGGATTTAAATAACCTAAAATTAAGCTGCAGTCTGTCATGGTAACAACTTCTACTCCGAATTGTTTATTGCACACTCCTATTTTGTAACCCGCACTCTCTGGTCCAAATTCCAATCTTCCTGAAATTTCGTTATATCTAACATACATACCCGTTCCAGCACCTATAGAATCTAATGCTATAGCTGGAATATTTAATATAAATCTTCCAAGAGAACTTTCCCATTTTGTGGGCACATATCTTTCCATTACTAAGCCCACATCGAAGCTTGTACCCCCAACATCCGAGGAGACTAAGTTTTTTATACCATATTCTTTTGCTATAAACTGAGTACCTATTAAACCACCAATAGGACCTGACACCATTGTAGGTATTAGGGATTTATGGTAAGGAGAAATTGTCCCTCCATAGGTTGTTAATATTCTAAGAGGGGCTGGTACTCCTTTTTGTTTCATTCTCTCCGCAATTGAAATTAATTGTGCCCTAGATGGCTCAGCAGCATATTGTTCAATAATAAGTGCATTCATTCTTGGTGTCTCGCCTCTTACGGGATTATGTTCGCAGGACAAAATGATTGGAACTTGTCTACCTCTTTCCTTCATCACTTCTTCTGCTACCATTTTCACAATAAGCTCGTGTCTATCGTTCATATAAGAACAAAGCAGACACACGCATATACTGTCCACTCCTCGATCTAAAAGATCTTCTACTGCTATCTTAATGTCTTCTTTATATATAGGAATTAGTTCGTCTCCCCAAAAATTAATTCTACCACGCACTCCTTTAATATTTTTTCGAGGTATTAAAGGTTCAGGATGTTCATGTTCTCTAGCGTGTAATCTACCTCCATAATCTAGCCATATCCAACATTGAAGTGCTCTACCTAATCTGTGTAAATCTTCAAAACCAGCATTTACTATAAGACCGATATTACTATTTCCTTCTCTCTCCAAAAGTCTATTTAGCATAGCAGTGCCAGAATATACTAAAGCTTCTACTTCCTTGCTTGATTCGTCTAAAGTGGTATTTTGATAAGATAAAGAATCTCCAATTGACTCAAGGATTCCGTCAGACTCGTTTTCAGGGGTTGTTTGTGCTTTACCTACAGAAAAGCTTCCTCGTTCGTCAATGATGAAAGAATCTGTCATAGTACCTCCTGTATCCAATGCAATTGCTTTAGGTAAAAATTTCTTACCCGAATTATTTAATATTGTCAAATTTTTTCGCCTCTAAACTTGAAATTTTTACTTTATTTTTATTTATTTGATAGTTTTTTTGATTTTTCATTTATTTTTTAAAAAATTATAATTTATCTATCTTTTTTTTAACTTTATAAAACTTATTACTAAAAAAATAACCTAAAATCTTAAAAGAAGCAGAATTGCTAAATGAATAAATTTGAATTTATAAAACTT
>JBHLLE010000075.1:0-9557 GCA_048885945.1 Candidatus Hermodarchaeota archaeon
TATATATTATAAAATAATGCAAGAAAAAGAAAAAAATTACAAGCGATTTACAGTTTCAATTGAAGAAGATCTCTATACTAAGTTCGAAGATTTTCGGCAAAATAAAAATATGTCGAGATCTGATGCTATTCGAAAAGCCATGCGTTCTTATATGATTAGCGAGGAGAATATTGATTCAGTTAGTAGTAGTGATGTCGTAGGTTGCATTACTTTAATAATTGCCCATGAACATTTTGATCCTACCCATGAACATCCCCATACCGAATCAAAGACTCATCAACATATTCATAATACCAAAGAGCAACATCACGAACATACCTATCAAGAAGGATCCTATCACACACATGATTATACTTCTCAACCTATTTACGCTAATGTTCAGCAAACAGATTTAATTCTTAAAAACGACATCCAACATCATTACGGAGATATTATTATCTCTACTATGCATATTCATTTAGAATTTGAGAAATGTCTTGAAATTGTGGCTGTTGCTGGCCATCATAAACGAGTAAAAGATTTGTACGAAGATTTACAGCGATTAAAAAGTGTGTTATCCATAGATTTTTTTGTTGTAGATAAAGAAGAAACATTTAATAAATAAATTTTTTTTGGTAGAAAGGATAAGGGAAAAAAAGAATAAATAGTTCCCTTTAAATATAAAAAATTAGAGTATAAGGCGATTTGTCGGAAAATTTATTCTTTTTTTGAAAGGGTTATGTGTGTATGTTATAAATTGTTTTTTTAGAATTTTAACTAATACACCCTAAAGATTTTTTAATTTTTTAAATAAAGACTAAAAACCAGAATAAAAAGAGAAAAAAATTAGAATGATTAATATCTAATAAAAACGGTTATTTAGAGAATTGTAGTGAATTTACAAAATTCAACTAAAGGTCTTTTTCTTGGACCGTTTTTCGACCATTAGCTTTAGCCCTTGCGATTGCCTTATCGAGAACCTCGATAATAGCGTTGTTAAGTGAGTCCCCGTCAATCAAATCTCCACTGGTGTTGCAACCTTTTGATTTTATATATTCGCGAACTTTACTTTTTACAAATAGGGCTTCAGCTTTAGATGCTGCTGCTTTTTTAGCCATTTTTTATTCCTCCATATGTTAAAATTTAAATGTAAATTTTTTTAAATTTAAATATTGATTAGTTAAGCTTCTTTTTAAACTTTGAGGTTAATTCATCATAGAATGTTAATAAGATTAGTCTAAATGCATTTTATAAAGTATATAGATTTATTCAATAAATAAGAGGACATTGACTTTGAATATAAAATTAAGAATTTTCAGCTAAGTGTGCGCATATAATATATTTTATTTTAAAATTGGTTTTTTATTTTAATTTATTATAATTTTTGGGAGTGTTATTGAAATAATCTTAATATATAGAATTTATGGTTTTAAAAATTTGAAAAATAATAAAAAACAATAAGAATAGGAAAAAAAAAGTTTAATTAATTAATTTTTGAATTTTACTACCTTAGTTTATCTACATTTTTCTCTTTTTCATAACGACGTAAATCAATCCGAGAATAGCAACTGCGGAAGCTCCTAAGATGATGGTGATCTCATAACCAGGAATGACGGCTAAACTTTCTTTACTGTAGAAAATTTCGTCTCCGTGGGAATATTCGATCTTGTTTTGAGATCCATACTCACCATAGTAGAAGGTAACTTCCCAATTTTCTAATTCGTCAGGATCAGCGTCTCCGTCTCTGATATCCTCAGGATCGTATGCGTCATTGAAATCAAATTCCATGGTAATAGTCATAGCCTCTTTATCTACATCTACATCGGCTTCGAAGTAAATAGTACCTTCCATAGCTGGATGAGCGTTTTCATTAACATCCTCTGAATCTTCAATATCGTCCTCGAATTCTTCAACCATATTATCGAGGAATTTACCGGTTGGGGTATAAACTGGGAGACCACCTTCTAAAGCCATGTAAAGATATCCTGCAGCTTTTGGAATGTAAGTTTCGAAGAATGGTTGAATATCTAAAAGTTGTCCAGCAATAGCAGTTAGTAGGGGATTGATGGTATTATTAGCTCCTTCTGCTATTGAAGGAGGATAAGTTACCATCGCATAATACATCTGCGCTAATGTACCAGGGGCCAATGCCTCTAATATGTTTCCTGCGGTATAATTAACCATAGCCCATAAATTCTGAGCTGGAGCACCAAGATATCCAGCCCAAGCCAAATCAAATTGATCTCTACAGGCAATAATATCAGCAACGACATCGTTAATTTTACCGTAGATATCCATTTTCAAATCTACTAAGTTTTTATAAGAATCGTATAAAGATTCAGGATCGTCTAAGAAAGGAGCCTCTTCGTCCTCTTCGTCAGGTTCACCGGGATACGCTCCTTCATAGTATTCCCAAGTGTCTAAAGTGACCATAGTACCTTCCAATTCCCTATCATAATAAGCTTTACAGTAAGTTTCATCGGCTGCGTAAGTTGCAGCTGACAACCATTCTGAATTAAGCTCAGTAATCATTGTTTGATTGACTGGATCAAACCAATAAGCCGATCCATAAATTTCACTAAATACCGTGATATTTAATATAGCAAGAGGACCCCATTCCATTGGGTTCATTGAAGTTGTGTCAGATAAAAACCAAATATTACCCGCAATGTAATTAAGTGCGTCTTTATATACGTCTAAGGTTGGTAAGGCTTCTGAATCGATTTCAGTTTCTAAGACAAAATCCCAGAAAAATGAAATTTCATCGTCGGATTCCCAATCTCTAACGATACCTTTTGATTTAGCACCAACTACGTCAGAATCGCCATCCCATATATCGTCAGGCTCGTCACCATCTTTTCCAAAACACGCTTCCCATTGATCTTTGTCATATATTTTGACTTCAGACTCGCCTTCTACTCCTTTAGCCTGATCTGGTACGCCAAATTTGTAGCCCTGAACAGGTTGAACAGTAGTAGCGGCGCTCATGAGAAAAATAGATAATAAGATGACACCATATAATATTTTTTTGTTCATTTTGCTTTCATCCTATTGTTTTTTAAAAGTTTTAAGTAAATGATGTTATATTATATTTTCGCCGAGAATCTTTTTAAATATATCGATCTCTAGTTTAATAGAAAATTTATTATTCAAAATTTTTTTAGGATGCTTTTTCTAATATATTGGGAATATGTCTATTGAAACCTCTCTATATCCTAACTTGCGTATTATTTGTTAGTTTTCAATAATTACTAAGTAATCAAAGTTCATTGAATAAGGTCAAAAAAGTGTAGTAATAATGTGAAAACTAATTTAAAAGTAATTTATTCTGTGTTCTTTTTATATTTTAGTTGTAAAAAGACAATATGATTACTGGATATGATTCCTCATCTAATTTAAATAGATCAAAACCTCAACTAAATATTCATAATTTGTTTATATTTAATCTGTCAGGTATCTGCTTATATTCTCAAAATTTTACAAATTCTTATACAATGGATAGTAATTTAATTACTTCATTTTTTGCAGCTTTAATGTCATTTACAAAAGAAGTAATTGGTAATAAATTCCACACCATTGAAATGGGTAAGACAAAGTTTGTTATTTTTTATAAAAATACTTTTTTTTATAGTATATTATCTAATTCTGACGAGAATCTTGTTTTTTTAGAAACACTTATTACTCAAATTAATACTCAGTTTGTGAAATATATCGCTGAAAATAAAATCAATATAGAGATACAATATGTCCAAGATAAAAGATTAGATATTATCATAGAAAAAATTGTAAACGATGAATTTAGCATTGAATATAATCAATATAAAGAAGCAAGGATTAAAGATTTTTTAAAAAAAATGGCTTTAGATGATGAGATAAAAGGTTTGCTCCTGCTAACCGATAAAGGAAAACTAGTTTATTCATCGTTAAACAGGTCTTTATCTAATTCCTTCCTAAAGGAAGTAGATTTCCGTGTAAAAATATGTAATAATTCTATATTAAAGTTATTCTATACTTCAAAAAACGAGGAATTGATTCTTTCTGAATACGTGGCAGATCTTTATTTTATTATCCTTATCTTTGATATTAATACCAAATTTGGTATCGCGGACTATTACCTCCATAAAGCCGTTAAAAAAATTGAAACAATTCTAAAAGAGTGAATTGTTATTTTATGAAATTGAATTAATTTCATTTATAAATAATTGTTTATGAATTATAAAAACCAAATTCAAATACCTTTCTTTCTAAAAATTATATAAAAATTTAAAATGAAATAGTGAAACCAAAAATGAGTAAATCTTTAGAAGATCTTAAAAATGCTTTTGCTGGAGAAAGTCAAGCTAACAGAAAATACTTGGCTTTCGCACAAAAAGCTGAAAAGGATGGCTTTCCTCAAGTAGCAAGACTATTTCGGGCAGCAGCAGCAGCAGAAACGGTACACGCTCACAATCATTTGAGGGCAATGGGAGGTATTAAATCGACGGTAGATAATTTAAAAGAAGCGATTAGCGGAGAATACCACGAATTTACTGAAATGTATCCTGAATTTATAAAAGATGCAAGAAATGAAGGAGAAAAAGCTGCTGAAAGAACTTTTAATTATGCAAATCAAGTAGAAAAGATTCACCACAAGCTTTACGAAACTGCGTTAAAAGCGGTTGAAAGTGGAAAGGATTTAGAAAAAAAGGAGATATATGTCTGTTCTGTTTGTGGATACACCCATGAAAACGAAGCACCCGAAAAATGTCCAGTTTGTGGAGCGGCCAAAAAAGCCTTTAATAAAGTGGATTAGTTATCTACAATTTTTTTATTACTTTCTTTAAATTTCCAAGGAGTATAGCAAGATTTTATTTTAATTAAATAATCGTCTAAAGAAAATTTAACTTCTTTTTGGGCTTTTCTTAACGATCCAAAATTTGCTCCTTGGGAATAATATCTGTACATTAAATCTGAGATGTTCTTATCTCCTAGAGAAATTATTGTTTGCAATCGGGCGTTATTAAGAATCTTTTGGGGATTTCTAAATTTTAATTTAATTGAAGATAAATGCCTTATTTCGCTTTCTATTTTTTTAAATCTATTACTTAAAGATTTAAAATTTTCAACCAAATAAAAGTCGATTTCTTTACCGTAAGGGGTATTTAATTTTGGAACAAAAGGGTTAATATTCACTTTTATTGAATCCTTTTCAAATCCCATTTCGTTGATAATTTTTATAAATTCAATTGTTTCGTTAATGTGATCCATAGTTTCGTAAGGAAGTCCAATTAAGAAATATAATTTTACGTTTGAAACTTCTGATCTTTTTAACATTTCTAAAGTTGAGAATATTATGGGATCAGAAATCCTTTTCCCTAAATCATATCTTAACTTCTCTGAACCGGTTTCTGGTGCTAGTGTAATTGATTTTATATTTCCTATTTCTAAAATTTTTATGAGGTCTTTAGTCAAGTGTTCAATGCGAATTGAAGGTAATTTTAATTTTTTTCCCTTATTGATAATAAATTTGCAAATATCAAGAAATTCGGGATGAGCTGAAACGCATGGTCCAATAAGATTAATAGTTTCAAAGATAGAATGTTGTATTCCATTTTCTATAGCTTTTTTAATAATTTTAAGACTACGATTTCTAAAAGGATGATTGTGAAACGAAGATAAACAAAATTTACATTGAAAGGGACATCCTCTATTAACTTCTACGAAAAAAACGTTTTCAAATATTGGTTTTTCGATTCTAGTCTTAGAGAGTAGTTGATAATCCGGAATAGGCGAATTATCAAGATTTATAAGAATCGATCTTTCAACTTGATTATTCAATTGAGGAATGTATATTCCTTCAATTGATTTTGAAGAAGTTAAGAGTTGACCATGGGTCATTTCTCCAAATTTATATTTCACAAAACTTTGCAGCATTAACTCTAGTTGAGGTTCAGAATCCCCTATAAAAAATAAATCAAAAAATTTACTAAAAGGTTGAGGATTTGAGGTTGCAACTGTACCTCCTCCAACTATAAGAGGAAATTTATGTTTTTTTGTAGCATTTAAATTATTTCTCTGAGAAGATAATGGAGGTATCTCGGCTTTTTCTAAAAACCATAAAACATTTTTAAAATCGTTCTCAAATTGAAGTGAGAAACCTAAAACATCAAATTCTTTAGGTAAAATTTTATTTTCGATACTTCTAATAGTATCGAGAGACGAATTATCTTTAATTGCGGGATATTTAACGTCATTAGGAATAAAAAAACGTTCGCATACGCATTTCTCAAAAGAATTTATTAAAAAATAAAGAAGCCTTATAGCATAAGAAGACATTCCTATTTTATATGTATTAGGGTATACTAACCCGAAAGATAAATCAATATCACGCCAATCTTTTCTTATGACATTTTCTTGTAACATTAAAAAAAGTCCTTTAATTTAATAAATTTTTTTTGCTTGCGCAGGATCTCCTTCCTTTCCTAAAAGTTCTCTTTCAGCTTTAATTTTTTTAATTTCTTCCACGATAAGAGGTAAGATGATACCCGTCTTATGATGAATGACAACTTGAGCTCTCCCATCTAAATCTGTTGGTCTATCATTTACTATAATCAATTTACCACCGTTTTGTATGGAGTATAAAGGTAGATCGCATACAGGCGCTACTGAAAGAGAAGATCCTGCGATTAATACTACGTCTGCTTTTTTTGATAACGCTTTTGATTGATAGATTTCAAATGTTGGTAAACTTTCTCCAAACAAAGTTACAGATGGTTTCAATGGTGCAGCACACATATCGCATGTTGGTGGTCTTTCCTTCTTTTTCTTTAATTTTCGTAAAACCTCAGATTTTTCGTAAGATGCCCTACACCCAATACAATTAAAGCGGTTAATATTTCCATGAACTTCGTAAACAATAATAGAACCTGCCTTTTGATGAAGCTCGTCTATATTTTGAGTAACTAACGCTTTTAATATATCCATTTTTTCAAGTTCTGCCAAGGCAATGTGTCCCGGATTTGGATCTGCTTTAAATAACTTAGGGGCAATTTTTTCAGCCAATTCCCAGAATTTAGCGGGATTTTTTATGAAGGCTTGAATATTACCATATATTTCAGGTTTATATTTTTCCCAAATACCGTCATCGCCTCGGAAATCGGGTATTCCTGACTCTGTAGAAACGCCTGCACCGGTTAAAGCAATAGCATCCTGTGAATCAAGTAGTAATAATGCTGCTTCGTGAATTTTCTTTTTCTCAATATGTTTTAAGATCTTAGAACTCATTTAAATCATGTATAATTTTCTTTACTTAAAATAATAAATAGTTTGTTCGTTTCTTAAACTTATAATTTAATAATACCTTCTAACTTTATTAATTTTTTATTATAATTTAAAAACAAAATAAAGTGGAGTTTTTAGTTCTTAAGGAACAATTGTATATTTACATTATTAAGAATATTACATTAAAACCGAATACTATACGCCACTAAGAACAATATTCTCTGTTAAAATAGTAAAAGATTTATAATTTAAAGTATTAAAATTATCAATAAGACTTCATATTATTCGAATTTTTTGCGACGAGTAAGGGGATTTATCAGATTTATATTATTAAAATAAATAGGCGCTAATTTTTTTGATAACCGATTATGCTATAATATTAGAAAATAATATTTTATATTGTTCTAATGAAAAAAAGTATACCACTTTTGAAATAGTTCTATTTATTGAAAAATTAATACATACTTTAAATCCAAAACAAACTTGGAGATTAAATAACGTTTTATTTCAAAATTTCGATAAAAATGAAGAGAGAATAATCATTAAACACCTTATCACAAGTGATCGTCAAAATCTTATTTTTTGCATATTAGGCAAGATTCAGTTAAAATCTCAATTTATTATCAATATGCTCGAAGAATTCTACGAAAAAGTAAATGAATATTATAAATCTATTGAAGTTTTAAATAATAGCTCTAAAAAGCCAATATTCAAGGAAATAATGAATATCCTTACTGATTTTTTAACTAATAAATATAACAAGATATTAGACCTTGAAGAGATAAATAATGACTACGTGAAAAATATTGAAAACAAAATACTATATTGTGGGATCTCTTCACAAGGTTTACCTATTATCTCACACTTATATGATACATCTCTTTTAGATAATTTAAGCAAACAAATAAACGAGGAGAACATTGAATTATTTAGTTCTAACCTTTCAGCACAACTAGCCACAATCGAGATGAATTCAAAAATAAGAGCAAATATTAGCATAAAAGAAATTCATATTGATGACTTTGGCTCCAGGAATCCAAATAAAATTTTTGTATTTACGGATATTTTTGGATACTCCTTGGATTTTTTGACAACTGGAGATTATAATAAAACGAAACAAATCATTAGACGATTAGAACAGAAAATCTCTAAAGAAAAAGTCTTGCAAATAGAATTTTCAGGGGATTTAAAACCATATAAACATTTGCAGAATTACTTTGATGAAGTTATTAATGATTTTAAAAGTAATTAGAAATATAATTTAATCATTTAATTAAAATCAAAAATAAAAACTAGATTACGAAAAAATTTAATTGTTACCTTCTTCGTTGTCTATATCCTCATCAGAATCTTGATCGTCTGAAGTTTTTGTTTTATGTGTATTTGGAGCTGTCTTTGCTTGAGCAAATTTTTTTACATTTATCCTTTCTGTTCGTTTTATTTCAGACTTACGAGATCGTTTTATGTCGACTTCCACGATCTCAAAATCTCTTGATTTGACTTCTTGATCTTCGATTCCTTCAGGGAACGATATCAATTTACTTTTTACTACTTTTGAGTTTGACAAAGGATAAATTGTTTTTGCTACTCTTCCAATCTGGTTTTCAAATTCACCATAAATCATACCAACAATGAACTTTTCGTGATTTAAAGATTTTGCAAATTCTTTTAGGATATCCGTCATAATTTTTCGAATAATAATTTGCTGAGAATTTCTTGCTCTTTTTATGGTAGTACAAATTGTAGTTACTCTGAATATAAATCCATCCTTTGTAGTTAGATTTTGAATAGTAGTAACTTTAGTGCTACCACGTCCCACCAGACTACGTATAAAGTCATTGGTATATTGATGTCCAATAAACATAGTATCGCATTTTTTAGCCTCATTATTAACGGAGCTAACCTTAAATTTTAATTTTAGGTTAATATCGTTAAAATCGTCTGTAAAATCAAATAGTAGTGCTTCAATAGTACGATTTTGAAACGAATTATCTAATCCAATTACCTCTCCAATGGATTTAAAACCAAAACTCTTTGGGGCAATAATCTCATACCAATTTTTGTCTTTGTATGTTACTTTTTTTACTTTTGCTTTTTTTTTTTTTTTTGCTCTCTGTTGGCTCATTTTCAAAAACACCTCAATATTTGAAATTGTATTACCTAGCTACAAGCGTTCTAATTTTATCTGGTTCGTACTTAAAGTCTAATGGTAATACATGCTTTTTTTTGTAATATTTAATTAATCTATAGATTTTTGACTCTGTTCTTTGAAGTCCCTTTTTGGTTTCTAAATCCTTATGATTGGTTTCTAAATGTTT
>JBHLLE010000076.1:0-423 GCA_048885945.1 Candidatus Hermodarchaeota archaeon
TTATTTAAGTCATCTTATAATGACTGTATGGTGAAAATTATGGACGATAATATGACTGAATATTTACAAGCAGCTCGAAGTAGTCTTCAAGCTTTAGGAAAAGCCAATCCATCCGCAATGAAAGGATTTCAGGAATTCATGGGAGCAGTTAAAGCTGATGGAGTTCTTTCTAGTAAAACTAAAGAATTAATAGGTATCGCTATTTCTATCGCTAAACAATGCAAATTCTGCGTGGCATGGCATGTCAAAAATGCGTTAGATAAAGGTGCAACAAAAGAAGAGATAATTGAAGCTAGTATGGTTGCTGCTACCTTAGGTGGAGGCCCAGCCTTAATGTTCACCAAATATGTTTTTAAGGCGATTGAGGAGAACAAATTCTATATCCTTCCCAATGTTGGGATGTTTAAACCCATGATAAAAACG
>JBHLLE010000076.1:433-9524 GCA_048885945.1 Candidatus Hermodarchaeota archaeon
TTCACCAAATATGTTTTTAAGGCGATTGAGGATTTTTCAAAATAAAATCATATTTTTTTTGTTTTTTAATGGAATATATGAGATAAGATAAGATGGGTGTTTAAAATGGTTGATGTACTAAAAAAAGAATTGTCTATGTCTTTTGATGAAGCCGTTAAACATGTAGAAAAAATTGTTGTTGAAGAAGGATTTAGTCACATGCTTACAAAAAATATAGATGCTATTTTCAAACAAAAGTTGGGTGTAAAAGATTACCCAAGATATACGATAATACTTGCTTGTGGGCCAGAGTTTGCTAAAGCAGCTCTTGACGTGTCAAAAAATGTTGGATTATTATTTCCATGTAGTTTTACTGTGTTTGAGGATCAAGGTAAAGTATTTGTGGGACATGCTTCAATTATGAAAATTGCACCTGAAGTAGGTTTAGCACCTGAAGATGGCATGAAACCCGTAATAGAAATGACAGGAAAAGCAGTACGTAAAGCTTGGGAAAGATTCTAAAACGATTTTAATTATTTTTATTTTCTCTTTTTTTCTAAATTAAATATACCGTATATTAAATGCAATTAGAAAAAGCATTTCATAACAACTCAAATTAGGTTGCAGTATCACCATTCATTTGGCGTTGTGAGTCCAGAACCTGTGCCAAAGAGAACTATTCTATCTGATTTATCAATGAAGTTAGAATTTATTAGGCTATCTAATACTGCAACAGTAGCTGCGGCTTCTGGACATAACATTATACCCTCAGTTTTAGCTAAATCAAACATGCTTTTTTTTATTTCAGAATCTTCTACTGCTTTTGCTGTTCCATTTGATTTTCTAATAGCCTCTAAGATCAAATAGTCGCCAATAGCTGCAGGTACTCTAAGTCCCCCAGCAACAGTCTGAGCATTTTCCCAGAATTCAGCGTGATTTAATCCTTTTTCGTAAGCTCTAACAATTGGAGCACATCCAGTTGATTGTACACTAACCATTTTAGGTCTTTCCTTTCCAATCATCCCAAGTTCCTCTAGTTCATTAAAAGCTTTCCACATACCTACGATTCCCGTTCCACCTCCTGTTGGATAAATGATGATATCAGGTAGAGTCCAATTAAATTGTTCTGCAATCTCAAAACCCATTGTCTTTTTTCCTTCCACCCTAAACGGTTCCTTTAGGGTTGAGACATCGAACCAATTGTTCTTATTTGCTGCTTCTCTAGCAAGTTTTCCAGCATCTGTAATCAGTCCTTCTACTAAGATTAACTCTCCTCCCATTGCAATAACCTCTTTTTGAATTAATGCAGGTGCGTCTTGAGGCATAAAAATATGAGCCTTACAACCTGCACAAGCTGCGTATGCGGCTAAAGCAGCTCCCGCGTTTCCCGCGCTTGGAATAACGAAATCTTTAATGTTTAATTCCGCAGCTTTAGATACGGCAGCACATAAACCGCGACTTTTAAATGTGCCCGTTGGATTTTGGCCTTCATCTTTAATAAAAAGATTTAATAAACCCAATTGTTGACCAAGGTTTTTTAGTTTTAACAAGGGAGTCCATCCTTCTCCTAACGTATACCGATATTTTGATTGAAGAACTGGCATCAATTCGTAAATACGCCAAATATTATATTCTCTCTTTTCCATTTTATTCTTAGAAAGAGATTCCTTAGCCTTTTCAATATTATATTGAGGATATAAAACTTTTCCACAACTACATAGTCTTAATTTTTCCATAGGATCAAAAGTTTTTCCACAAGAAGTACAGATTAATTTCTCAAGAAAGGATATCTGGTCGTTTTTTGTGTTCATGATTTTCTCTAACCTAAAATAATAATCTTCAGTAATAATTGAAAATTTAAAATATTAAAAAATTTTTTGGCAATAAGAAATAAGGAATAAACCTTTTCGAATAATCCCTAACCAAATTTAGAGTAAATTTATAATAGAAAAAGTTTTTTTGTTAAAAATCCTTGAAATATATTGAATATAGATATAATTTAAGTAATTGTTATAGAATTAATGCAAAATAAAGTCAATTTAAAAATTATAAAATCGCCTATTATCTCTTGTTCTAGAAGAACGGATGTTCCTGCATTTCTAATGGATTGGTTAATTAATCTAATCAAAAATGAAAATTATGTTGATGTTGTAAATCCGTTTAATAGAAGCCAAATATCTAGAGTCTCGTTAAATCATAAGGATGTAAAGTGTTGGTGCTGGTGGAGCAAAGATTTTAGTACATGGATAAGATGTTATAAAGAAAATAAAGAGCTTTTTAATTTATATAAAGGACATTATTTTCAATTTACAATAAATTCACCGTCAGAATTAGAAAAAAATCTTAAAATATCTTTAGAAGAACGATTTAAACAGTTAAAATGGTTGATTAATGAATTTGGAAAAGAAGCAGTAAATTTTCGTTTCGATCCAATTATTCTTTATAGAAAAAAGGATTCAAGTAAAATTCAAAGCAATTTAGATAAATTCGAATACATTATTGAAAATATTACTGCTCTTGGACTTAGAGAGATGATTTTTTCTTTTGCGACAATTTATTCAAAAGTTAAAAAACGAATGAATGCAAGAGGATATATACCAATTGATTTAACATATCAAAAGAAAAAAGAAATTCTTCCTAGATTAATGCAAATTTGTGATCAAAATAATATTCAAATGAAAGCTTGTTGTCAACCTGAATTACTTAAAATAAAAGGCATAGAACAAGCACATTGTATTGATGCATATAAAATAGAAAACATAATAAACGAAGAAATACCAAAAATCAAAGATTCTGGTCAAAGAAAAGCTTGTGGTTGCTATAAATCAAAAGATATTGCAGGATACTCTGGTATCTTTCGATGTAAGCATAATTGTGCTTATTGCTATGCTTCTCCAGCAAAAAAGTAAATTACTTTTATGTCAAACAATATTCAAGAATAGTATATTTAATCTAATTCTAATATATTGATAAAAAATAAATGTAAACAACGATTTTAACAATAATCAGTCAGTGGTTTAATTAGGAGATTGTTTTGATTAATAGAGAAAATAAAGTAACTCGAGAACACGAAATTCAAAAAATAGAAGTTGAGTGTCCAACCTGCAATTCGAAAAAGACTTTAGATATACCTGAAAACATTTTAAATACAAATAAGCAATTAACAACCATCTCTATACCTAAAGGATTAGTTTGTGATCACACTTTTCAATTTTTTATCGATAAAAAGTATTTAATCAGAGGTTATCAAAAAATCGATTTTGAAATTTCTAATCTTGATTTTCATTACAAATTAGATTCATTAAATAAAGAAAATACCACATCAACTCCATTGATTGAAATAGCATGTCCTAGATGTGAAAAGAAAATGAATATTATTAATGATTTAAATCAAACAAACAAAATCAATGAAATTCTGATTGATAATAAGGTGTTAGATCATTGTGGACATGTATTTTCTGTGTATATAGATTCAAAGAATAAGATTTTAGGTTATAGCAATATTAAAAATTTAGACGAAAACGAGGATTTAAGAGATATCTTCTCAAAAATTTAATAATTTTTCATTTAAATACGAATTAAATAGTTTCTTAGGATTAATACTACAAAATGGGTGATTAAACATGCCCCGTTGGTTTAGAAAGAAAGCAAATGAAATAAATATTGAAGATCAGATAAAAGCTGGTCCATTTTTACCTCTTCCATCAAGAGAAAACGAAGTTCAGACAGCTAAAGTGCCTCCGGATATGGAGCCGTTGTTTTCTAAAGCGGAAGAATATGTAGGAAAATTTTTTGATGAAATTGAGTGGGATCCAGCAAAAGGTACGATTTTAATAGGAGGAAATCGTTACTTACTAATTAGCGCAGAATCATTCAGAGATATGACTCGTTCTCTCTCGGAAGAACTTGAAATCCCGGAAGAAAAGGCTAACAAGCTATATTATAAACTCGCGAAAATAGTTGGAAAATCAGATGCCCGTCGTTTTCATTATACTATGAATGTACAAGATCCAATCGCTAAGTTGAGTGCTGGACCAGTTCATTTTGCTTATACAGGAAATGCATTTGTTTCGCTCTTACCTTCAAATCCCACTACTGACGATAATTTTTTATTAAGATACGATCACCCTCAAAGTTTCGAAGCAGATATATGGATAAGAAAATATGGTCCAAATTCTAAATTACCTGTATGCTATTGGAACGCTGGTTATTCAGCGGGGTGGTGTTCCGAATCATTCAACTTAGATCTTGAAGCGAGAGAAATTCATTGTAGAGCAAGAGGAGATAAAGTTTGCAGATTTGTTATGGCTCCTAAAGATAAAGTTGAAGAGAAAGTACGAGAATCCTATGAAGAAGGATTTTAAATTAGGATCCTCAAAAATGATTTTTAATAAAATTTATAGGAATAAACAATCAACTAAAGTCGTTGTTTTTAATGTTTCATTTTTAGATTTCATTCTTTTATGGTTTAATAATTAATTTAAGAGAATTAATAGAAATTTGAAAGATTTACTTATTTAAAAAAATATTATTAAAGATTTGAAAATAACTATCAATTAATTCACTTTAATAAAATTATAAGGAGAAAATAAACGTGAGTAAACAAATAACTGAACAACAGTTTAGCAAGACATATGATGTAGTCGTAATAGGAGCTGGTAATGGGGGATTAACTGCAGCTGTCAAATTAGCAAAAAGCGGTATTAAAGTTTTATTATTAGAACAGCACAACCTTCCTGGAGGTTTTGCTACTAGTTTTGTTAGAGGTAGATTCGAATTTGAAGCCTCTCTTCATGAACTCTGTGATTTTGGACCTTCATCAAATAAGGGCGGAATAAGAATTTTATTTGAAGATAAAATTGGTTTAGATACGGAATTTATTCGAGTTCCAGAAGCTTATAGATTAATTTTGACTGACCCTGAAAATAAATTAGATGTTACTATGCCATTTGGATTAGATGAATTTATTGAAGTAATGGAAAAAGAAATACCTGGATGTAGAGAATCAGTAGATAATTTTTTTAGTTTAGCTAAAGACATTCTCGACGCTTTTGAATATATAGGGAAGATGAAAGGAAAACCAGATCAAGGTGTACTCATGAAAGAGCATCCTAATTTTCTTAGAACTGGTGCATATACTGTTGACGAAGTGCAAGATGCATTAAAAATGCCTGAAAAGGCAAGAAAAATATTAAATGCATATTGGTGTTATTTAGGTCTACCAACAAGTAGAGTAAATTTTACTATTTTTGCATCAATGGTGTATTTATATATTACCAGAGGTGCATATATTCCAAAATATCGATCTCATGAGTATACTTCTGAACTTGATGCTAAAATTAGGGAATTTGGCGGGAAAATTGAGTACAACACAAGAGTCGATAAAATTTTAGTTGAAAATAGTAATGTTATTGGTGTTGAAACTTCAAGTGGAGATAAAATAAAGACTAATTTAGTTATATCTAATGCTTCTCCAACTTTAGTATATAATAAATTAGTCTATCCTAAATCAGAAGTACCAGAAATAGCTTATAAAGAAGTAAACGCACGAATTCATGGTTTAAGTGCAATGACCATTTTTTTAGGACTTGATGCTACAGCTGAAGAGCTTGGACTTACAGATTATAGTTATTTCATCATGAATGATATGGATTCTGATGGTGTTTATGAATCCTGGAGCAAATTACAAGCTCCAACTGGTCAAGCCACAGTAGTATTAAATAAAGCTATACCAGATTGCTCCCCGCCGGGAACATGTATTATTTTCATCACTACTCTTTTCAAACCTGAAGCATGGAAAGATGTAAAACCTGAAGAATATTTTGAAGTTAAAAACAAAATTGCTGAGGGTTTAATAAAAGATTTTGAAAAAGCAACTGGTGCTCCAATTAAAGAACATATTGAGGAAATTGAAGTTGCTTCACCTGAAACCTATGCTCATTATACCGGAACTTATAATGGTATAATTTATGGATATGAACCTGAGCCTTGGGACTCACTGATTCCAAGATTATCGTCAATGGGTCAAGATGTGCATATTCAAGGTCTAGAATTTGCAGGAGGGTTTAATAGAAGATGTCATGGATATAGTAGCTCATTAAAAGATGGAGAAACTTCTGCTCTTTTAACATTAGCTAAATTAACTCAAAAAGGTGAAGAGAATTGAACGAAAAAAAAGAAAAATTTCAAATAACAGTAAAAAGTAGCACAAAAGATCTATTTGCTTTTACAAAATTAGTCCCAACTAGAAACAAAAGAATTCAAAAAGCATCAAGTGAACCAATTACTTCAGACCCTATTAATGAATTAGCTTCTAAACTTCATCCTCGTAAACAATATTTAGTAATAGACGATATTAAAGATGAGACGAAATCTACTAAAACCATTAAACTAATACCAGATCCTGAATCAAGTACTGAAGAGTTAGCTTATTTTAGAGCAGGGCAATATTTAAGCTTAAAACTTGAGATAAATGGAGCCACTATTACAAGACCTTATTCTATCTCATCCTCTCCATCAGATTCTCTTAAGGGTTACTATGAGATTACTATAAGAAAAACCGATGATGGTTTTTTTACACCTTACATGTGGGAAAATTGGAAAAAAGGTACGAAAGTAATTGCTTCTGATCCATCAGGGCATTTTTACTATGACAATTTAAGAGATTTAAGAAATATTGTTGCTATTGGAGGAGGATCAGGAATCACTCCTTTTAGATCTATAGCAAAACAAATTGTTGAAGGTAAAATAGACGCTAAATTGACCATTATTTATGGTAGTAGTGAGGAAGATGACATAATTTTTTACGACGAGTTTAAAGAATTAGAAAAAAACAACCCAGATAAAATAAAAGTAATAATTGTATTAAGTTGCGAAGAAGTAACTTTAGAAGGGTGTGAACAAGGATTTATTACAGCCGAGATAATAAAGAAATACATTGATGTTGAAAAAAGTTCTTTTTTTATCTGTGGACCACAAATTATGTACGATTTTGTCGATAAGGAGTTAGCTAAATTAAATTTACCTCTCAAAAGAATTCGAAAGGAGTTATTTGGCGAAATTAAAAAAATTACAGAAATTCCTGGTTTTCCAAAAGATCTTATTGATAAGACTTTTAATATTAAAGTTTTTATTGGAAATCAATCAAAAGAAATTACAGCTAAAGCTTCGGAAACCGTTTTAGTAGCTCTGGAAAGAGCAGGATTAACACCACCATCAACTTGTAGATCCGGAGAGTGTGGATTTTGTCGTTCTCTTTTAATTTCTGGTAAAGTTTTTGTGAGTCCTGTTAATGATGGGAGAAGAGAGGCAGATAAAAAATTCAATTTTTTCCACCCATGCTCATCATATCCAATTACTGATTTAGAGATAATAGTACCGAGAAGCTCATAAGCAAAATTAATAAACTAAAAATTACTTTTATCTAAATTTTTGTTTTCTTTTTTTTGTTCCTACCTATTGGATAAATAAACCTTTTATAGTTATAGAAATAAATTGCATTTAAGTTCTATTTTTATATAAAGGTAAAAATTATGAGTGAAAAAAATCTTGAACAGAGCTTTAGTGAATCTTATGATGCCGTGGTGATAGGTGCAGGTAATGGCGGGCTAGTTGCGGCAACACAATTAGCTAAGCAAGGAGTAAAAGTATTATTGCTCGAACAGCATAATGTACCTGGAGGATTTGCTACTAGTTTTGTTAGGGGACGTTTTGAATTTGAACCCTCAATGCATGTATTGGCAGCTTTTGGTAAACCCCCAAATATGGGACCCGTTAGAAGTATATTTGAAGACGAATTTAATCTCGATTTAGAATTCTTTTCCGTTCCTGAAGCTTTTAGGGCTATTTCTCTAAATCCAAATGAGAATTTTGATGTTGTAATGCCATTTGGTGTTGAAGAAACTATAGATAAGATAGAAAAAGAAGTACCAGGAAGTAGAGAGTCTGTTACATTATTTATTAGACTATGTAAAGAAGTCAGCGATGCAATATCATATATTGCTCAATCGAAAGGCAATCCCGATAGAAAACTCTTAATGAAAGAATATGGTAATTTTCTTAGAACAGTACCATATAGTTTAGGGGAAGTTATAGATACGTTTGATATACCTAAAAAAGCTAAAGATATATTAAGTGCTTACTGGGTTTATTTAGGTCCTCCTGTAAGTAGATGTGGTTTTACTATTTATGCTACAATGCTTTACAATCTATTATTACAAGGAGGTTACGTACCAAAATATCGATCACACGGATATACTTCAGCTCTTGATTTAAAAATAAGAGAATTAGGAGGAAGAATTGAATATAATACGAAAGCAACACGCATTTTAGTAGAAAACGGACAAGTAATAGGAGTCGAGACCTCCAAGGGAGATAAAATTAAGACAAATTACGTTGTTTCTAATGCATCTCCAACATTAGTATATAACAAATTAGTTTATCCAAAAGAAGAAGTGCCAGAAATAGCTTATAAGCAAGTTAACGCTAGAACTCATGGAACTGCGGGATTTGTAGTTTATTTGGGTTTAGATGCTTCTGCTGAAGAATTAGGATTAACAGAATATAGTTATTTCATTTTTGATACTTTGGATACTGAAGAGTCGTACGAATCGTTCGGAATTCTTGAAGCTCCAAAAGCGCAGGCTGCAATGGTACTAAATTTAACCGTACCAGATTGCTCTCCTCCCGGTACATGCATAGTTTCTTTGACTTCATTATTTCAACCAGAAGTGTGGGCGAATGTAAAAGAAGAAGAATATTTTAAATTGAAATCTAAGATAGCAGATCAATTAATTGCTAAATTTGAAAAAGCTGTAGGTACTTCAATTAGAGATCATATTGAAGAAATTGAAATTGCTACCCCCGAAACATGGGCTCGCTACACGGGAACCTATAACGGTATTATCTATGGATACGAACCTGATCCTTGGGATTCTGTTATACCAAGAATGATGACTATGGAGGAAGAATTCTATATTAAAGGATTAAAATTTTGCGGAGGATTCTCTTTTCAAAGTCATGGATATAGTACTTCATTGATATCTGGAAATATAGCAGCACTACTCACTGTTAGAGATATAAAAGAAGGAGGTAAAGAAGAATGACTGATGAA
>JBHLLE010000077.1:0-9459 GCA_048885945.1 Candidatus Hermodarchaeota archaeon
AACTTCTAAAATGAGGAAATACAAAATTATTAAATACTTTTGTGTTGATCTAATAATTATTTGATAATAAATTTTGAAATCTGATTATTAAATTAAATAAAGAGAGTGAACAAGCTAAAATGGAAGAATGGAAAAAATTTCTTATAGGGTTAATATGTGCTTTAATAGTATTTGTACCTATTATCATCATTATAGCTATAAATGCGGGAGCTATCGGAGAGTCAGCTCAACAACATTGGAGAGAATGGTGGGAAACAACTTTTGGAGATGTAGAAGTTCCTGGCTTTGAGCCAATTCTTTTGATTGGTGTTTTTTCTTTCTTAGCCGTACTGGTGATTTATAATTATCATTTAAAATTTAAAAAAATAAATAACTAACTAAATCAATTTTATTTTTTTTTAAAATTATTTGATCCTTTTAAAATATCTCATGAAGGAACACGAAAAAGACGAAGACAGACCTATTCTTCAACTTAATGGAAAAACATATATCTTTTCTACTCGTTCTATATTTATTTTAATTCTATTTGGACCCTTGCTATGTTTCTTAATTTATTTATTTCTAACTTTAAATATTAATTATTGGATATATGAACTTACAACTAGACATGTAGTTTTTTTTTTAAACACTATATTTAATTTGAACTCAGAAGCTAATATCTTTACAAATCATAGAATATTTCCACAAGTTTATATCCCAAATCATCCTTTTAACGATATCTTTTCCATAACTCCAGACTGTATTGCTGCCCCTGTGTTTGGAATTTTAATTGGACTTACTATATGTGTACCTCCTTCTAAAGATCCCCTCAGTAGAAAAAGTTTTAATTGGAGAAAAGCTATAACTTTAGGAATGATTGTCATAATAATTTACTTTTTGAATGTATTCCGTTTAGTTTTCCTTTTGTATTTTACTTATATTGGAATTCCATTTGAATTTATTCATCAATCTTTATTTTTTTTAACTGCAATTGTAGGAGCTATAATATTTATCGTAATTCTTCATAAATTTTTACCAGAGATTTTTATTTCTCTTTATTATATATATCCACTATTAAAACAAAATAGTAAAACTGATTACATAAACGAAAAATGAGTCTAATTGCGATAATTATTCTGAAAAAGAAAGAAGTTTATTACTCACTCTTCACAATTTTAATTAGTTTTGTTCTTTATTGGTTAGTTTCATTAATTATTAATAAAGCAAACAGTAAAGAAGTATTTCCTTTTATATTCATTACATTAGGTATTTTATCTTTCAAATTTTCTTATGATCTTTTCAAGCTAGAAGATAAAAATTGGGAATTTAAGAAAAAAGAGAATGAAAAATCAGCTTATTATAGAAGAAAAAGCAGAGTTTTTTTTTCATTTTTTATTTCTTCTTTAATCTTCTTACTTATAATATTAGAATTAACAATTTTGTTGTTAAGTGATATTTTTTATATTATTTCAATTGGCATTCATCTAATTACAATTGTTATAGTTTATTTTTTCCTTTATTGGAAAGTTAAGAAATATTATCTGTTAAAAAATAGGGAAATTAGTGAACAATAAAACATATCTGCTTAAGTATTAGTAAAATGAAAGAGAGAAATATCTTTTACTTACCGTATGTCTACTGTATTGTTTATATCACTTTTGTTTTAACTTTTTTAAGGATAGGATTCTATTTCTTACACGGTGATTTATCGTATAGTAATTTTTTTATTTACATTATGGAAAAAAATCGGGATTCTAATTATAGAACGATTTACGACATAATGGAAAACGGAGTTTTTGAATATTACAAAGAAAACCCTCTGATTGAAGGTAATGCAATATACCTTTATTTCTGGTACTTTATGTTTTATCCATTTTACATTATACCGTTTGAAATATCAGTTTATATTTGGGATCTCTTAAGATTAGCAACTGTTATATATATTGCCAGAAATATCGAAAAAATTACTGAATCCAAACAAGATATTCTTTTTTATTTCATTTTTAGTGGTATTGGATATTTTGCAGACATGTATCTAAATAATACTAATTGGGTAATTCAATTTCTTCTTTTTGAATCATATCTTCAATTAAAAAAAGATAATATGATTCTTTCCGGAATCTTGTATTCTCTTAGTACATATAAGGTAATTTTAGTAATTTTTCCTTTTGTCTTACTTATAGTTAAGAAAATAAAAATGAGAGATTTAATGTATTATTTTATACCGTTAACCATATTATGCCTTCCGTATGCATTTTTCCCCAATTATTTCATGCAGATGATTTCAAATTGGAATTATAGTGCTAATTTAATCCCTGATGCTATTCTATTGAATATTTTCTTAATATATTGGAGAATAATCCAAACAGCTCACCTTTTATTTATAAGTCTTATTATTTTGATATTTCTAGAAAATATCAAAGATAAAAAATGGAAGAGCAATTTAAGATTTTTCATATATGAATCGGTTTTCATTATCTGGGTTTTAACCTGGTTAACATTTATAGTGTTCACAACATTCTTAGTTTTGTAAAAATAACTTGAGCTTTAGGGTCAAACTCATTATTTTTTTATTAATTTACTATGTATAATGCAACAAATAATTATAATAACCAATACTATAATTCCACCAATAACATATCTAAAAACAATTGGATCAGAAAGCCAATCTAAAATATCTTGAGCCATTTAAACCCCTTTTTAAAATGTTTAAAATCCAAGTAAACAAATTAATAATTTAATTTTAACAAACAAGATTATTTAAAATTTTTTTATGAAATTAACAAGTTTTCGGAAATATACTATTCTATAAATATTAATAATAGAAAAAGAAAAAAAAATTGAAAATTAAAATAACTATCTCTCTAATTGAAAATTGACCTGTACACGAACTCTATAAATTAATTTATCGATATCCTCTTTAACTTTTACGTCAGATTCAATAATTTGGATATTTCGAATGCCTCGAAGGGATTTTTTGGCTTCAGTGTAGCAATTTTGAACTGCATCAGCCCAATTTTTGTCAGAAGTTCCCACTAACTGAATACTTTTATAAACTGTCATTTTGATCTCACTTTAATTTTGATTTTTTTTGTAAGTTAATTTGTTATAGGGTAATATTTAAATATTTTGCAGAAAACAGATTTGTCTGAAGGCATTTATTAGTAGAAATTGAAATATATTAAAAAAGAATTATAAGATGAAGAAAAAATAAAAAAATTTAAAAATTGTTATGTTAAATTTGTTTTAATTAATCTTAGGCATCCATATTCTCTATAATTGTTGCAACGCCTTGACCACCACCTACACAGGCGTTAGCTACACCATACTTGGCTTTTTTATCCTTTAAAATACGAGCAAGAGTACCAGGTAGCCTAATCATTGTCGCTCCTAATGGATGTCCGATTGCTGTAGAGCCCCCCATTACATTAACTTTATCTTCAGGAATATTAAAAACCTTCATGCAATTTAAGGCTACAACTGTAAATGCTTCATTTATTTCCCAATAATCAATGTCATCTGCGGTTAGACCAGCATATTTTAATGCTTTTTCAGTTGCTGGGACAGGTCCACGTCCCATTACTGTCGGATCTACTCCTGCCCATCCAATCGATACAATTTTAGCCATTGGCTCAATTCCTCGCTTTTTAGCTTCTTCTGCTTCCATTAAAAGGCATAAGGTTGCACCAGCATTTAATGGGGATGAATTTCCAGCTGTAATTACACCTTCTGTAGTCCCTTCTCTTTCTTTATAACCAGCTCTACCACCATTCTTTTTTAAGAAAAATGGTTTAGATAATCTTCTTAATCCTGCCACACCTTCTAAAGTAGATTTTCTGGCAGCCATATCTCGATCTATCATCATTGATTCTTCAACATTGCCTTCAACATGACCTTCAATAGGCATAATTTCACCTTTAAACCATCCAGCTTCTTGATTTTCTACTGTTAAATTATGAGCTCTTACTCCAAATTTATCTAAGTCCTCCTTAGTAAAAGTAGGTACTTCTTCTTCATATAATTTTTGTGCCGTTTGGAGCATATTTATTGTAGTTAGCAAATCATATTGAGGTCTATACCACTCACTTTGCTTATTAATCAATTTTAAATTAGGACGAATGTGATCATTCTGCATATCTACACGTGTCATATGTTCTACGCCACCAGCTAAACATACTTTACTATTACCAGTCATAATCTCCATAATTCCTATATGCATACCACTGCCAGCAGATCCGCACTGTCTGTCAACAAACATTGCAGGAACTTCTACGGGAAAATCCGCTAAAAATAATGGAAGTCTGCCTCCATAAGTCCAATTCTCATAAACACCCATGGCAGTACCTACTGTGAATTCGTCAATATCTTTCTTCTCAATTCCTTTATCTGCTAGTTTCTGATCAAAGAATTTAACTATTAATTTCGCTAAGAGCTCATCGCTTCTAATTTCACCAAAAACATCTCTTTCAGGTTGTTTTGGTCTAGATCGAGAAAATGCTGTTCGAGCATAATCAACCAACCATACTTCTTTTAATTCCATTTTTTAATATCACACTTCAGTAAGTTTTGATCAATAATATTTCAATATTACTATTTGGAAGTGTAAAAAAATATTAAACTTTTTGATAAAGAATAAGAGTTTTTTCGTAAGTGATCTTTTTCTTTTCTGAAATTTCGGTATTGCTATTAAGATGCTACTAGAATTATTTTTATTATTAGAATTTTTAGATATATTATGCCTAAACCAAACACAGACAATAAGGATAGTACTTTAATTTCGATAATAGCAGGAAGTACTTCAGACAAAGGTGTTTACGAAAAAGCAGAAAAAGTTCTAAAAGATAATAATATAAACTATGACCTTCAAATTATTTCTGCCCATAGGAATCCAGAGCAATTAGATGAATACCTAAAAAATTCCTCTTCATTGATATATATTGCTGTTGCTGGTCTTTCGGCTGCTTTGCCTGGAGTAATTGCTTCAAAAACAGATAAACCCGTAATAGGAGTACCTGTAAGTGCAAAGTTAGGTGGTTTAGATGCTTTATTGTCAATAGTACAAATGCCTCCCGGAGTACCTGTTGCTAGTGTTGGCATTGATAGAGGCGAGAATGCTGCTTATTTGGCAATTCGAATTTTAAATTTATTGTAAATATAATATATCACTAGTTGTGATAATTCTGACCGAAGAATTAATTGAATTAGGTAAAAAAAATGCTGCTATAAAAGCAGTAAAAGAAAATATTAAAAAAAATATGATTATCGGAATTGGGAGTGGTTCAACAATCGTTTATGCCATAGAAGCAATTGCTGAAATGAATCGAAAAGAAGATTTAAACGTAAAATGTATTCCTTCTTCTTATCAATCTTATCAACTGATTTTAAATAATGGTTTAGAGTTAGCTTCATTGGATCAATATCCTGACATTGATTTAGATATAGATGGTGCTGATGAGATTGATAAAAATCTTAATTTGATTAAAGGAGGAGGAGGCTGTTTGGTCCAAGAAAAAATTTTAGCCTCTAACTCTAAAAATTTAGTCATAATTGCCGATTTTAGAAAAAATTCGGAAAAATTGGGTATGAATTGGAAAAACGGGGTACCAATTGAAGTGATTCCTATGGCTTATGTTCCCTTAATGAAAAAATTAGAAAAAATGGGAGGAAAACCCATTCTTCGAATGGCACAGTCAAAAAGTGGACCACTAATTACTGATAATAGTAATTTCATAATAGATGTAGATTTTGGAGTAATAAATAATCCATCAGAATTAAATAAGAAAATTTTGCCTTTACCTGGGGTTGTTGATACAGGATTTTTCATAAATATGGTTTCTAAGGCATATATTGGACAAAAAGACGGAACAGTCTTAATCCTTAAAAAGTAATTTAAGGGATTCTCCACAACGTGGACAGAACTTTTTAGCTACCTTTATATGATGTCCACAAAATGGACAAAAAATACCCGTTGCTTGTTGTAAACCAGATAATGGAGAAATAGGCTCATAAAATCCATCATCACTCTGTCTCTCCTCAATAGGTGTTTGATAGTAATACTCTTGTTGAGAAACTCGTTTATAATTGCTCCTTCGTTTAAGATAAATTCCTAAGCCAAATACAAATATAACAGCAATTATTCCTAAAATGATTGATAAAATCATAGTAATATCAAATGGTTGTTTAGATATTTCTAAAAAAATCAAAAATATCTCGGATCCTCCTTCGCTATCGTAAACAGTAATGTAAAGTATTCCTAAATATCCCATATTAGTAGCTGTATTGAAACTGACAGCTGTTGATTTAGATTTTGTGCCTGTGATTGAATTATATTGCATTGTACTTGGAATAGTAAACGCTCCTACATGTATATCAGATGTTGGTTGATAATGAAGCTCATTAACTACAATAGGATTTGGATAAATAGGTAAAAAATATCCATCGTTAGTTATAGTAATAATAAATAAATTTACAAAAATTCTCATATTAGCATTATCGTCTTCATAATCAACAGAATCAGAAACAGCGATTTCAAAATTAAGTTTATCTCCTTGAGTCACACGATATATATAGCTTCCTGAAGCCGTGTGAATATCATCAAAATAAACACTACTACTTCCATAGTCAAAGATAGACTCTTCTTCTAAAAATATAGGTGGATTATTTATAATTCTAAATTCTTTTCGAGGTGAATTTGGATTAGTGTAGCTATTATTGATTGGCAAGATATAGAAAATAGCATAACTTGACGGATCTGACGTAGATGGGTCGAAATTAATCGTATAATTATTGAAAGAATCATAATTAAATGTTAGTGTTTTATTAATTGTTTGTTTAGAGTTATAGAAGGAATATGAATATAGGCTTAGGAAACCATCTATAGGTCCATATGACGGTTTGTCTAATTCTGCTATTAAATCTATGGTTTGAGATGGTATACTTGCTCTGGTAACATTCTCTTTGCTTGAATACAATCCTATTATTTGGGGAATTTTGGTAATATCATAATACAGAATTTTTGAATATTTAGAATATGTTTCAGTGCCTATAGTTAAATTTAATTCAATTTGATAAGAATTATAACTTGGATAAGGTAAACTAAAAGTATTGTTAAAATATATCCCAAAATTTGCATATAAGAGACCCAAATCTATTTCTCTATAAAATGAATCATTTTTCATTTTTATGGCTAAATTTAGAGAATCATAGTCCGAATTAGTTATAGGCTTTTCTAGAGCTTGATCTTTTAAAAATAGCGTTATATTAAATTGTGAATCTGATGTTCTCTCAGAGTTCATTCTAATATTAATAGAAACCTTATCTCCAGAGAAATAATAATCTATTAGGTTGCTTAATAAAGTTTGATGATCTTGATAAAAACCTGATGACTTATAATCGTTGAAAATCCAGTGTAAATCACCAAAAGCTACAAATCGTCCTGTGTCAGTTCCATTATAAATTGCAGCAACAGATTTCCCATCAATTGTGGCAATTGATTCAGCAGTAATCCCTAAATTAAAAGTATTTCCATATTTCCAAATAAATTTACTTACATTATTAAAAATAAATGAATTAGTGAAATTCACGACATCTTGAGAACTTACACGTGTACCTATACCTAACCAGTTATCATTCATTATATTTTCTTCATTAACCTGCATATCTATCCCTAGCTCTCCAAATAGATGATTAATATTTTCCACAATTAGATCTTGATAACGAGTTCCTAGAAATAGAAGATTACCACCATCATTAAAATAATTTTTAAGATTTTGTATTTCTAAATTACTATATGGTAAGACAGGATTTTGTAACATTATTAAATCATATTGTGCTAATCTTTCCTCCGTTAATATGGAATTATTCGTATCCTTATTATAATCAGGAGTCCAATACTCCATATCATAATCTATTGATATATTTAAATAAGTTAGATCATCCATCGCCTCATAAAATCCCATTTGGTAAAATGAAAATTCGGGGTACCAATCATTTAATCCATGATAAGATTCCATTAATATACGATACTCAGGTAATCTGATGTTTAATGAAACATTAACAATATCATATATTTCACTTCCACTTGTTAAATTTAACTGAAAATTTCTGAGACCAGGAGTAGCAACTTTTCTAATTTTTATATCTAATTCTATAAAATGAATTCCAGAATTAGTAAATGTTATGTTTATTTTGTCCGCAGAAACAGTAACACCTTCAATATCACTCGGTATCTCTAAATTGAAAGTATTAGCTTTACCAGAAATAACTGTCAAATTAAATTTTTGATGATCTCCTGGAAAATGTAAAAGATCATAAGGTTTAACTGGTAAATTATCCGGGTAAACTTTAGCGGTATCATTATAATCCATTGCTAATGAATTTAAATACTCTAGAGACGCAGAGACGTTAATTAAACCTCGTCCTGATTTAAGAAAATCATCCTCATCTTCATTGGAAAGTGTTCTTGCCCCTTCCAATAAAGCAATCCTTGCCGTTTCAGGTGTAACAGTTGGAAAAGCATCCTTTAAAATTGCAAGGGCACCAGCAACCATAGGACATGACATGCTTGTTCCACTAAGAGGTATATAATCCGCATCACCAGAAAAATCAAAAAAATCACCGATGTAAAGCATTTCTTTTGAAAAAATAGAATCCTCAGCATTTGTAGATATAATATTAACTCCAGGAGCAACTATATCAGGATAATTTAAATAACCAAATGTAGGACCCAAACTACTAAAAGAAGCTAATGTATTATTTTCATCTGTGGCCCCTACCGATATTACATCAATACCAGAAGCAGGTGATGAGCCTGTAAAATATTCTGGACCAGAATTCCCTGCTGAAGATACAAAAATCACTCCATAATTTTGCTTAGCACTTGATATTGTATTAATTAATGAATCAGAAATTACTGGATTATCACGACCAAAACTCATGGAAATAATATCCGCTCCTGCTCCACCTAGTCCTACCGGTTTAGAAGCCCAATTAATAGCATCTATTATTTCACCTTCTTCGAATCCAACTGCACCCCCTACTCTAGCATTAATCAACATTACCCCTGGAGCAACTCCTCTATATTCTCCAGATGATCCTTCACCATTGCCACCGATAATGCCAGCAACATGAGTCCCATGACCAATATTATCATTATAATTTGATGAACTCTCACCAGTTACAAAATTTCTGTTTTCAACTACATTTAAGTCGGGGTGTTCATAAATTCCAGTATCAATGACAGCGACCCTCACTCCAGTACCATTATAAGGTAAATCTTCAGCTCCAATAGCAGACAACCACCAATTTGGGTAAGAGTCCACACTTAAAGCACTTACTTGAAGATCATTATCTAAAATATATGGATTTTGATAAATCTTTGATTTAAAAATTCGTTGAATTGCATTGAAATCTTTTAAAATATATTCCTTTTCTATAAGTTCGTATACATCTACTTCTAAATATAGGGCAGAAATTATGTCA
>JBHLLE010000078.1:0-3301 GCA_048885945.1 Candidatus Hermodarchaeota archaeon
AAGGCTGGAATCCCTAAATATATCCAACTTGGTCCAAGAATTTGGTTATAAGTAGTTGTACTAATTGCTCCTATCATTGAATCTTTGCCTATAATTGTACCAGGAGCCAAAGTTGAATGTCCACCTATTAAAGCATAGTCATCAAAAATAGATCTTTTAATTATAAGATATTTTCCTATTACCATTGAACTCATAACAGCAGCTCCTTGTCCAATTAAGACCATTCTTCCAAAATCGATAAACTCACCGTCACACCACGAGTCTTGGAGATGACTTGAAAAATCCATATTAATTCCAAGCGCTCTAAATGCTAACGCATCGCCCCATGGTATTGGCGAATTTCTAAATAAAGAAAGCGACAATTTTTTCAGTTCAGTTCTTAACATCCAAAACTCAAAATCTGCGTCCCCTATTTCTGCTTTAAATATTCCTTCTTTAGGTTTATGAATTAAATTAACTAAAATCAAAAGTAATTTGCTAAATAACAAACAACTAAACATAAATAGATACAACATAGAGAGTAAAGCAATTGGTAAAAACAAATACGTTGAAAGTAGAAAACCAAATTTAGTGTATTCATACCAATAAATTGCTACTAATAAACCACTAATCCATAAAATAGGTATATACACGGCTAAAAACTTTATATTAACTCGACTAATTGCACTACTTGTTGTAAAATCAATTAATAAATCTTGCTCTGTTGTTTCTTTATCTTTTAAGGAACTTTTTGGCTTAACTAAAGACTCTTGGGTTCTCTTTTTTTTGATACTCTTTTGAGAAACTAACTTTTTTGATTCTTCTTTCCTTACTAAATACTCATTTATATTTTGATTTTTATCTAAATCAACATCAGATATTTTTAAAAAGTTCTTTATCTTTTTTCTAAATATCTTGCGTAATGGAATTCCAAAATAATAATTATCATTACCTTTTATAATACTATGCTTTTCGCACGAAGCTAAAGGTAGTAAAAAAGAATTATTTTTAATTTCAGAACCGGGTCCCACTTGATTCATTGATGAAGCAGTCACATTATCTCCAAGTATAATTTTAAAATACGAAATATTTCCAAAAACTCCTTGAATTAAATGACTAGCTAAAGTGGAATTTACTCCAACATAACAATTTTTACCCATATCAATAAATCTATCGCATCCAACAGATTCTTCGATGGTAGAACCTTTTCCAATTTTAGTTGATCCTACAAAATTAAAGAACCAATTTGATAACCAGGGAAAAATCCCTTTCGTAAAGACATTTTTTCCATACTTAATCACAAAACTTCTTAAATGATATTGATTTGCGGTCTTACTATGCACATTTCTAGGAATGATACCAGATTTGGAAGGAGAAATTTTCTCACTAATTTTCCAAAAAATGCGCGTAAAAACTCCTATAAAAAATAAATGAAGTAAATAACATGTGATAATGATTAAGGGCATCAAAATTAACGCAATAAGAGATTCAAGGTTAATAAATAGAGAAAAAAAATCATTCTTCTCTAAAAAATAGGGTATAAAAAACAATTGAAAATAAAGAATGAAAATAACTCCAGAAAACAACCAAGAACCATAATAAATAATTAAAAAGATAGTAAGAAAAAGAGTGTAATTAGCTTTAACCTCTTCTTTGATTACTGGTTTTTTAATGTTTTCATCATCTGGAAATGAAGAATCTCGAGGAACTTCCTTTACTACTAGCTCTGATTCCATAATTTAAGAAATCAATCTCTTTGTATTTTATTTAATTTGGTTCTCTTTTATAGTATAAATTATTTTCAAATTTTAATAATAGTTTTGATATGATCTTTTGATTTATTGTAATTTTCAATAGCGTCTTGGATATCATCTAAAAAATATGTTTCAGATATTAAATCTTTAATTTTTATAGCTCCAGACTCAATACCTTCTATAGCTTTATCAAATGGTCCACATCTACTACTATAAAGCGTTAATTCTCTCACAACAATATCTGTGATATTAAGGGGAGTGGCTAATCCATGCGTACTTTTTATATGTAGCTTTCCTCGAGTTCTACATGATGCAATAATATCATTTAAAGCAGCTGGATTTCCTGAAGCATCTAATACTATATCAGCGCCTAAATTATTCGTTAAATCTTGAATAGTTTTAGGAATGTTTTTTGTTTTAAGGCGATTAATCACATTAGAAGCACCAAAACTTTTAGCTAAAGATAATTTTTTCTCAGATCCATCTATAACAATTACTTTAAGACCTTTTAGTTTAGCTACTTGGCATATTAATAAACCAAGCTTACCAAGACCAAAAATTGCTATTGTTTTATCGTTCGAATCTAAGGGCATCATCTCGAATGTCTGATATGCAGCGGCTAGTGGTTCGATAAAAGTCGCCTCTTCATACGAAATAAATTCAGGAAATTCGTGTAATAAATAGGATTCAACGGTAATATATTCAGCTAAAGCACCATTAACATCGATTCCTAATGCTTTTCTGGAAATACATTGCGTATTAATACTACATTTGCAATAAAAACAATTAAAATCAATATTAGTATTAATTTCAGAAGTTATACGCTTTCCAATCCATTTCGAATTGACTTCTTTTCCTACTTTTACCACATCTCCAGAAAATTCATGTCCTAAAATTAATGGTATCTGACTGGGTAGATCTCCATTTATTATAGCTAAATCAGTACCACAAATTCCCACAGCTTTCACACGAATCAATGCTTCTGAACTAGAAGGTTCGGGTTTAGTAACCTGCTTAATATTTATATTTTTTCCATCAAAAACAGCTGCTTTCATCATTTTATTTCTAATTTTTTTGTTTTATTTTTCTATTATTTAATATTCAAAATATTTTTTTATTCTTATTAAGAGAATAAAAATCTAAAAATAAAAATTGGAATTAGATTAAATTTTTAAAAAGATAATTAAATATGTTTTAGATTTAAACCCATTGTAGAATTACTGCAAATATGATATGACAAGATAATGCAATTAGAACGCTTATCCCTGCTAATTTTTTCTTCGCTTCAAGATTCAAATTATCGTGGAGCCACACAAGAATAAAGCCTGGAATTGTCCACCAAATCAAAATAAAATAAATGTGAGGCCAACTCCACCACCAATATTCCCATATAAGTATACCTGCTAAGTTTAATATAATCTCTACAACTACTCCTTGAATCCCCCAAAGTATTGGGAAAAAGACGCGATTAGAAATACCAAATATCTTCTCATCTTTATCCTTTGGCAATACTTTAACGTTCATAAGTCCAATAAGAGCCGCTAAAAATGCAATTTCTATATTCCAAC
>JBHLLE010000078.1:3311-9455 GCA_048885945.1 Candidatus Hermodarchaeota archaeon
CGTCCAAAGGGCGGAGTATTGAGTAAAATGAAGTACAAGAGCATTAACAATTTCAAGAACAACACCACAAATGCATAACCAGTAAATTCCTAAATATACAGCATCAAAATTCTCCTTTTCCATTTCGGTATTATAAATATAAACAACTATAATAAATAAAGGAATAACATACCATTGAAGATTATCAGTGGTTCTAAGATTACTTAAAGCAATCTGGCTTGCTTCAGTTACCATTCTTATACAACTTAAAATTATCGATTTGAATAATAATTAAGAAATAAAATCTTATTTAAAAGCTATATTTCATCATTTAAAAAACATTACCATGGTTTCTTAGAAAAATTTAAAATAAATTTACAACATTGATAAGTGCATATTAAATTTTTACAAAATTATGAAAATTAACAATGAATATGTTTGAATGGGAATAAACTTGACAGAATTGAATAAAACTGATAATACAATGGAATTAAGTTCAAAAAAAGATTTCCCAATCTGGGTATTTATTTCATTTGCAATGGGTGATATCTTTGTTCAACTTTTTATTTATCTTTTTTCTGTACGTACTTTTGACTTCTATGAAAATGAAATTGGATTAGCTACGGGAATTATCGCTGTTGCCTTTGTAATCTATGCTTTATGGAACATGATTAATGATCCAATTGTAGGATTTTTAGCAGATAAACCTAGAAGTTTTTGGAGAAAATATGGAAAACGTCTACCTTGGGTCCTTACTGGAGGGATTGGAACCGGAATAGCTTTTATCGCAATTTTTGCTGTCCCTGATTACGATCCAAAAACAGATTGGTTAATCTATTTCATTTGGCTTTTAGTTTCTATTTGCATATTTGATACACTATTTACTATGTTCGATACTAATTACACAGCACTTATACCCGATAAATTTAGAACTGATGAAAAACGTGTACGTTTAGCTAGTTTTCAGGTTGGGTTAGGTATTTTTGGGACAGTACTTGCGGTAGTAGTGAGCCCAATGTTAATCGTATATGGTAATCGCTCGTCTTTTTTATCTATGGCTATAATTATAGGTCTGATTGGAATTTGTTTGGTTTTATTACAGATTTATGGAATTCGCGAAGATAAAGAAATGATTGAAACTTATTATGAAACTTACGAGAAAACTGAAAAGGTAAAATTCAGTAAAGTCTTGAAAGTAGTAGTTACACAGAAAAGTTTTATAGGATTACTAATATTGTACATGTTTTATCAAACAACAGTTTCCTTACTTTTAGGATCCATTCCTTATTTAGTAAGATTCATTTTAGAAGAAGAAGCTATTGTTGAAACCTATATTCTATTGGGGTATATTGTGGTTGGAATTGCTTCCGTACCATTTTGGGCTAAAATTGCTTTAAAAAAGGGAAATAAAAAAGTATTTATCATTGGAGGTCTTGTATGGGGGCTTGCTTCAATTCCTTTCTTATTTATAAATACTGTATTTGCTGCAATTATTGTTGCAGCCCTTTTAGGATTTGGAATGATTGGTTTTTGGTTGATGTTAAATCCAATTATCTCAGACGTAATAGATGAAGCAATAGCAGAAAGCGGAATTCGACAAGAGGGGCTATATATGGGAGTTAGAACCTTTTTTGGAAGGATTGCTATTATGCTACAAGCAATTATTTTTGCGTTAGTTCATATTTTTACAGGTTTCACTCCTGGTTCTCCAACACAATCCTCGCTTGCAATTTTTGGCTTAAGACTTCAAATGGGACTTATTCCTGTAATTATAATGGTTATTGGGATTATCGTATTTTGGAAATTATACGATATTACTCCAGAGAAAAAAGAAATCATCAGAAAAAAGCTGGAAGAATTAAACGTATAATAATATTAGTAAGAGAAAAACAAAACTAGTATTAAACTAATATTTATTTTTTTAAATTTTTTATATTATTAACTTAGTTAACTTTAATTATTATTTTTTTAAGAGTTTTTAAAGGATTACTTAAGAAAAATTAATTTCCTAATGGTTCTGGGAACTTTATTAATACAATTACCTTTAAGACCAATATATTCAAGAGTCTTAAGTGATTTTATTGATCTTGGAAGTTTTTTAATTTTATTAAATCTCAGATCTAGAGTTTTAAGAGAAGATAGAAAACCTATCGTATTAGGAACTTCCCTAATATTATTATTATTTAGATCAAAATCTATAAGCCATTTAAGTTGTCCTATTTTTTCAGGAAGAATGAAAAGTTTTGATGGTTCACATTTAGGAAGGTATAATCCAATAACATGCCCATTAGAATCTTGCCTATATCCAATTGATTTTGGCATATTTTCCATATTAACATCTTTATTTAGCAGCTTTATTTCAGTTCCTATTAATAAGTCAAAAAGACCTAAAACATAAGCTTCACTTTTTTTAACTCCATTTTTAATGTATTTTTTTGAGTAATATGTTTTAGCAATATAATTTACCCATTCTGGAACATAATTAGGGCGGTTTTTGTAAGTAGGAAAACCATAAAGATTTACGCATTTTAATTGCTTTAGTAATTTAAATGAATCTGGTAAATCTGAAATTAATTCACCTCTAAATGTCAAAAAAGTTAATTTAGAAAGAGATCCGATTGAATCTGGAATCTTTCTTAACTTCCACCAGAATATATCAATTTCTCTAATATGGTTCTGTCGAATAACAAACAAAGGATTAATATCGTGGTTACTCTCTCTAGAAAGGAAATTATCATAACAGATATGTTCACTTATATATTCTCGATTAATTTCAAGATTAATTCCTATTTCGGAACCTAAACTATATAAATCTAAAAGAAATTTTGATTCTTCAAAATCAACATCGTGTAATAGAGCAAATTTATTAATTATTTGTTCTTGTAAATCTGAACTAATATTACTTTTTATAAGTTTTAGTAAATTAAAGATTGTAATGATGACTAATGTAGAATTTTCATTTTTGATTATATATTTTAGGAGTTTATAAGATTCTTTCAAATTTTTATTGATTATAATCTTAGCAGCAGTAGATCGAATAATAGGATTTTTATCTGAAATAAGACAATCATTTAGAAATTTATCAATTTTAAAGTCATTAATTTTTCCAATTTCTCTGAGATAATTAATTGCTTGGTCTCTAAATATTTCAGTTTCACATTCCTCTATATAAAATTTAAGATAGTTTAAGGTCGTATGAATATCTAGTTGATTCTTTTTAAATGCAAGGAATATTTCATTTGGAGTTAATTTCGACATTAAAATGTTATTAAAATCTTCATATATTTGAAATAGATAATTTTAAAGAGTTATTATAAAAAATAATGATATTGTTATAAAATAATTTGAAAAATAAATCTATGATTATTAGAAATGGTGGGCACGATCTCCACCAAAGTCTCTTAGATCACTTGATTTAATTTCTCCTTTACCTTCCTTAATTACTAGCTCAGCAACTTCTTTGCCTCCAGCCGCTGTACCGAATACACCTGCTCCAGATGCGCTGAATTGTCCTATATACCATAAATTTTTAACTGGCGTTCGATAAGGTAGACTACTCTGAGTTATTGTAGGTGCGATTCCTCCAAAGCTATGCCGTAAGATATTTAATCGCTTTTGGAAATCGTGTGGTGTGATTATTACTCTCGTTTGAGTGTGTTCTCGTAATCCAGGAATGTATTTTTCTGCTTCGATTAGTAATTTATCCGCAAGTTCTTCTCGTTTTTCCGTCCAATCTCCATCTTTTAATTCATGAGGGGCAACAGTGTAAACTGTAATAGCATGTTTACCAGGCGGAGCCATTTCAGGTGAATGTAGGGATAATATATAGATTAAAAATCCCGATTTTCCTTCGTGATAAAATCCAGTCCTCATCTTTGCCAATGTTTCCTCAAGGTCATACATTTGATAATAATAAACTAATGCTTTGTCTTGATAGGGTGTTGGATCAAAATCAACTCCAATATGTACCATTATAACTGATTCCATTAATTGTAAATTTTCGATATGATTTATTAATTCCTCAGTAAGATGTTCTTTACCGATAAGATGATAAAACGTACTAAAAATTCCCCCACTTGCTAATACAATATCGGCATCAATTTTTTCTCCGTTCTCAAGTATAATTCCCTTTACTTGACCATTTTCGATTACAGTTTTATCAACCTTAGTGTTGATACGAATTTTTCCACCATTTTGCAAGATATAATTTTCAAATAACTTAACTAACTCCCCACATCCATTTTGGATATATAGATATGTTGGAAGTTTATAGCCTTTGCGATCAATTGGTACATTTTTATCATATACACATTCAGGATTAAAAACTGGTACACCAAAAGCTGAAAACTCGCTTGGTTTTACAACCATATCCGCCAAAATACCTAAAAATACTGTCTTTAACTTTTGATTTGTAAAAAAGTGATCTGTTAATTGAGCAGCACTCCAATCTTTAAATCTTTTCACTTTTAAAAAAGTAAAAAGAAGTCTTAGTTTAAGCATTAAGGCTTTTATTCCTTTTTCAAAGGGTATTTGATTTCCTAAATATAACAACTTCATGACGATATCACTAAATTTGTAATATTGATCTAAACCGTCGGCATCTTCAGGAAACAATTCTTTTAATTTATCTTTCCTCCAGTGAGTTCCAGTATATGGTTTCGGACTTTTAAGTTCAAAATCAAGATAAGATTGTGCCCGTTCGTCTCTAATTAATGTTAATTTACTATCAAGTCCCAACTCTTTTAAGATCCTTCCTAATTTTTCATGAGATGATAAACCTTCTACTAACATAGGTCCTAAATCCCAAGAATAACCATCCTTATGAATTGTGGCAGTAACTCCTCCAATATGTTCAAATTGCTCGTAAATTGTAACATCATACCCTGCTTTAACTAAATAAGCTCCTGCTGTTAATCCCGCCATACCTGATCCAATAATAGCAACTTTCATTGTAATATTAAACCTAATTTTCTAATTATTTTAATAGTATTTAAGTAAATTAATAGTCAATATTTAGCATTTTCCAACTTATACTAAATTAGATTTCAAAAAAGAGAAAATAAAAAATTATGATAAAATGCGGTTTATTTTAAATCATAGCTATAATAAAAGCAAAAATTATATAAATTTTCAAGATAGTACTAATTTCTATAAATATTACTCTTTCTTAAGGTATTATTTAAGAAAGGAGGGTATTTGATTAAAATGAATGAAAAAAATGAAAAATCAACACAAGGAATGGAGACAACCTTTGGTACTCGTTTAGCATATGCTCATGGTACTCTTGCAGATAATCTTGCTCTGCAAAATTTCCTCTATCTCGGCTTCACATTCTATTTTGCAGTAGTTGGCTTACCAGTTCTTTATATTTCGCTTGGCTTCATTATATACTCTATTTGGGATGCAATTAACGATCCTTTACTTGGAGTCTTGTCAGATAAAACCAAAACGAGATGGGGGCGTCGGAAACCATGGATTTACGCTTCTACAATTCCTTTATGTATAGTAATGGTACTTATATGGATGCCACCGACAGATTCAATTATGATAACCTTTCTTTATTTCGTCTTCATGTTAATTTTATTTGATTTTGTATTCACAAGCTTTACCGTTCCATTTAACTCTTTATGGCCTGAGATGTTTTTAAATAACGATGATCGAGCTTCTGTAGGAGCATTAAGAATCTTATTTGCAGTATTGGGAGTGGGAATCGCTTATCTATTACCTGAATTTATTATCGAAGATATTGCTAATAAACACAATTTATCTCAGACACCTGAGCAATATGTATTAAACGGAATTATCGCTGCCATTATCGTGTTTATTGTTATTATTATACTGCTAAAATTTGGATCTTTTGAAAGAACAGAATTCTCTAAAGATGTAGAAGGAGTACCTTCATGGAAGGAATCGTATAAAATTACATTTAAAAATAAAGCATTTATGACTTATTGTGGAGTCGCACTTGCAGTATTCATTGTATATAATATTTTACCTGTTATAATACCTCTCTACGCTATCTTTGTGCTTAAAATGGAAGATCCGGGATTAATTTTATTCGTAGGTTTATTATTTGGAGTTTTTTCTGCTCCACTATGGATGCATTTTAGAAAAAGATGGGGGATAAGGAAAACTTATATAGTGATTTTAGCTTTTTGGGCCTTT
>JBHLLE010000079.1:0-9373 GCA_048885945.1 Candidatus Hermodarchaeota archaeon
TATTCTTCAGGAAATTCAAGAATATTAATGTTTTTTAAATATTTCTTCATTTTCTTTTTATAAAAATAAAATATGTCATTTTCTTCGAAATTAGAGATAGTAACTACATCCTGAAAAGTATTTAATAAATTATCGTTCTTTTCTCGAATAATTGATTTAATTTCTTCAAACGATTCATTTGATTTCAAGGTAATAATTATTCTCAATCCTTTAATTTGTAAGAGTTTTAAGATTTTATTTAACGATTTTTGAGCAGCAATGCTTTCTGGAGTGATAACTTCGCCACCATATAAGTAGCTTGGATCAAATATTTCTTCCGTTCCTTCCTCGGGTTTCATTAACGAAATTATTTTTTCAAAATCGTCAATAAATAATACACTACCTAATTTCGAATTTTCAATTAAGATCTTTAGCATAGTAAAGGCATATGATTTTTTTCGTAAATCATATAATAAATTTAAATGAGAAAGGTCTCTAAAATCCATTAATTCTCCTAGAAGCCAATTTTCAGCTTCCACTTTCTTGTATGGATCTAATTGATGTGCAGTAATAACATTTATTACATCATTTAACGCAATTTTATTGTCAAAATTACTTATTAATTGATTAAAAGCAGTTTTTCTTACTTTATCAATATTAGCTACATGAAAGAAGCCAAATTTCCTCTCCAAGGACCCCCATTCTCTGCATAACTCGTTCGTTATACTCCTTAATACTTCAACTCCCATTTCTTCAATAAATTCTGAATATAGATTATAATAGAATTTTCTATAAACATTTTCTAAAGAAATATAAATGATATTATAATTATGAAGGTTTTTTTTTAAAGCCCAAAATAAATGAGTCTTTCCAACCCCAACATTAGCTAATATGGGTAGAATGAAATTTTCGTTATTATTAATTGTATTGACAAGGGATTTTAATAATTCTTTTCTAGATCTAACTATACTTAAATCTTCTTTAATTTCACCAGTGGCTACAAATTTTTTAAAAGGATTTATTCCTACTTTTAAAATATCTAGTAATTTATGTCTTTTATTTTCATAAATGAGCACATTTAACCCTGCCAAATCACTTTTCTTTTAAATTTTCAATTCCAAGAATAATAATCCATTTTAATGGATTATAATCCATTTTAACATTGATGATTGGTTCATAACTTACTTTTAGCTCGTCAGTTTGATCTCTTCCTACAATTAAACAATCATAAAACACTGGATCTCCTCTATGATCTATAACGACCCGATCTGCTACGCAAATACCATTAAAAATCAGACTGACTGGGTTGTTTAATATCTCTCCTTGAAAAAAATCTAAATGATTTATAGATAAACCATTTGAATCTTTTAAATAAAGCCCAGCAGTATGAAGCATATTAATTGTATACGGAAATGTATCAGAAAATTGCCCCTCATCGTATAATTCCATTATTTCATTGGGTATAATTATCGAATACTCTAATTGAGAACTCTCAAGATTTTCCCAATTAAAATTATCTTTTTTTGAAAATGCTAATTGTCTATTTGCAATCTTTTGAAAACCTACCATTAAACCATCATTTATGGAAGCTTCATAGGTATCAGTTATAGTAATATTGTCTGAGAAAATTATTGAACTTAAAGTATCTTTAAATTTAGTTATAATAGAACCGTTGAATTCTCCATTTATCCTTAAATCTTTAACAGAATCGAATAAAATAATATCATTTTCGTTCATTATTCTTTTTTTTCCTCTGAAATCAAATTAATCTAAGTAAATGATTAATTTCTCTTTATAATTCAATAATGGTTGTTATATGGATATATTACAATTTACTAGCATATATATTTAAATATATAATATATAATTGCAATTATCATATAAATTATCATATAAATGGACACAAGTAGCATCACTCAAGATTTGGCAAATCTAAATAAAACAAAATTATTAGAAAGAGCAGAAGAGTTCATTTTTTCTACTGGTTTAAATGACGGTGCGTCAAAATTATGTAAAGAGAACATGAAATATGGTTTGGCTCAATTTCAATTGATCCAAGAAGAATTTGGTCTTGAACCAAAGGCCTCTTTTATATCCTCTCCTGATGAGACCATCTCAAGAAATGCTTCCCGATGGAATTCTGGATTAGGATATGGAGGGCGATTAAATTGGGGAGATGGAAAAGAAAAATTCATTTTTATAAATGTCAAACCTAATTTTTGTGGAATTTTAGTTGGGGGTTTAAATGAAGTTCCAAAAGTATACGATATCATTAAAAATATAGATAAGATTAAAGAAACAAAATTATATCACGATGATATTCTAATAAATTGGGATTATGGTGTCAGTAATCACTTTATTAACTGTTTTGAAACAAAAATCCTCTCTGATATTGAGCTCCCGCCTTATATATTTATGATTCACGGCTCAGCACCGGAATTTAGAGATGATAAATATGGGATTGGATTGTATATAGACAAATCAAAGACTTTAAAAGAAAGAACTACTAAAGTTAAGACTATTTTTGGTACTCAACATATATTATTAGATTCAGATGCGAAAGAGTACATGGATTTCTGTCTAAGAGCAATTCAATTTTCAAATATAAAAAGAGAGATTATTGGTAACAATCTATTCGGGAAACAATTTGAAATCATATGTAATCAATCACATCAATTTCTAAAAGATTATAATAACATGTATTTAGGTTCTAATTGTACAGATATAGAACATGACCTGATTCACTCTAATATCTTTCCCACCACTCTTCGAGCCGATATAGCTGCGTATCTATTTAAAGGAAAGCAAAATCTCTCGGATACAACAATCAGAAATCTTGGTTTTATTGAAAGAGCTGAGAGACTGGGATTAATTGATCTATTGAAAAACGCCAATATACTTCCTCATGGAGGCGGGTACTGTTTTCCTGATATTAAAAGAGTAAAGAAAGTTTTAGAATATAAAGATCAAAGATATTTTGAATGTGAATTAAGATCTGATACTGAGCGGTTAAAAATAGTTAGAGATGTTACTAATTTACAATTTGAATATCGCGGAAGGAGTATTGTTTTAAAGACACTCCAATTAGATTTAGGTGATATGGTTGCTCGTTTAAATCCCATTTTTTCATTAAAAGTCTGAATTATTTTATTTGAGAACCTGGGGGTAGATCTTTATCTAATGTTAATAATGAAACATTCTTCCCATCATCTGCAGCTAAAAGCATACCTTTGCTTAATATTCCTCTTAATTTTTTCGGTTCTAAATTAGCAAGAACAACAATCTTCTTACCAATAAGTTCTTTTGGTGTGTAATATTCTGCTAATCCAGCAACTAAAGTTCTTTTCTCAGTACCTAAATCTATTGTTAATTTAAGTAATTTATCTGCCTTAGGGACCTTCTCAGCAGCTTCAATTAAGGCTACTCTTAGGTCTATTTTTTTAAATTCGTCAAAAGATATTGTTTCTTCCATTTCTTTCTCTCCTTTTTTATTTTTTATATCGTTTAATTTATTTTGCATTTCTTTTACATCTAATTTCTGGAAAAGTGGCTGAGGTTTCTTGATTTTTTGACCTTCTTTTAGAAAATTATCGTTTATACTATTCCACGATAATTCATTTAGCGTTTCTTTAATACCTAAATAATTTATTATCTTTTCAGAGGTCTCAGGTATAAATGGTCCTAAAAGAATACTTAAAGCATATACAGCTTGAGCACAGATATTAAAAACATGTCCTGCGGCTTCTTTTTCTTTTTTAATCAAATGCCATGGAGCTTTATTGTTTAAATAAATATTTCCTTCTTTTCCAAAATTTACAATTTCTCTTAAAGCCTTTCTTAATTTAAATTGTTCTAATAAATTACCAATTTTCTCACTAATCGTATTAATTTTTCCAATAAAGTTTTTGTCAATGTCATCATTTTCGATTTTTTTAGGTATTGTTCCTTTAAATTGCTTATTGATAAAAGTTAATGTTCTATGAATAAAATTTCCTATATTGTCGTTTAATGTTTTTATATTGTTCTCAAATTCTGACCATAAAAACGAAGTATCGCTTTTCTCTGGACGATTATATATTAAATTAAACCTCCAATATTCTAGTGGTGCTAATTCTAACGCTTCATCTATCCATATACCAATCCCTCGAGATTTTGAGAATTTATCGTTCTCGTACATTAAAAATTCTGTAGATGAGACATTATAAGGAAGTACAAATTTGTTATTTTCTTTTTTATTATCATTAAAAGCCATTAATAAACCAGGAAATACAATTAAATGAAAAATTATATTGTCTTTTCCAATAAAATATACAGTTTTAGTATTAGGATCGTTCCAAAAATTATTAAACATTTTAGGTTGTTTTATAATCTCTTCAGCCCACTCTTTAACAGCAGAGACATAACCTAGCACCGCTTCAAACCACACATATATCGTTTTCTCTTCAGCACCTTCAAATTTAGCAGGTATGCCCCATTCTAAATCTCTTGTTATTGCTCTTTCTGGAAGTCCTTCGGCAATACTATTTAGGCATACTTGTCTAGCATTAGGAGGGATAATTTTGTTATTTTTAATCAGTGTGGCAAGTCGATCCTGTAATTTTGGAAAATCCATGTACCAATGTGTTGTTTTACGAATTTCTGGAGTTTTTCCACAGATGGCACATTTTGGATCTATCAATTCAAGGGGTGTTAATAATTTTTGACAGGCATCACATTGATCTCCACGTGCTCTATCATCTTTACAATGTGGACAAATGCCCTCCACAAATCTGTCTGGAAGATATAAATTATCGTGCTCGCAGTATGGAGATTTAATCTCTTTTTCGAAGATATATCCATTTTTTTGTATATCAAGATAAAACTTTTGAACAAATTCAATATGAGTTGGGTTGTGAGTCTGAGTGTAGTTGTCATAAGATATATTCCATTTCTCGAATAATTTCTTAATTATTGCGTGATTTTTCATCGCTAATTCTTCAGCGGGGATATTTTGTTTTTTAGCTGCTACAGCAACAGGGGTCCCATGAGCATCTGAACCTGAAACGAAGACTACATCGTCTCCTTTCAATCTAAGGAATCTTGCAAAGACATCTGCAGATAATACACTTCCAATCATATTTCCTAAATGTGGAATAGCATTGACATACGGCCAAGCACTAGTTACGACCCATTTATTTTTATTCTCTGTCAATTTTATAAACAACTCCAAATTATTTACTATAGAATCAATTAATCTATTAAAGATTTTAGAACATAATAAAATATTATTTATTTAATAAGTATTAAATTAAAAAGTTCAATGGTTTTTTTATTCTATAATAATTTCGGCACCACAGAACCTGCATGCTTTTAATTCGTTATACATTTTCTGTAGACACGGTTCGTGATAATGTGAACCACAATTTTGGCATTTGAAAACTTTATATTCTCCTAAAAATATGTTATGACAATAGGTACACGATTCATCTATTTGATTGATATTTTGACTGTGAATTTCAATCATTCTCGTTTTGCTACGACCATCATCTTCTATAATTCGAATCTTTTTAAAATCGTCCACTTTACTTTGTACTAATTTACTTATCGTTTTGGGAACTTTTAATAAAAAATAGCAAAATGGACATCGAAAAAGGTTTTCTTTTTGTTCTGATTTTTTAGCCCACATATTTGCACAGGATAAATGCATTGGTCTTTCGCAATTAGGACAAAACCTTCCCTCTGCGTAGAAATCTGCTCCTGTAGGAGCCTTTACGGAATGGCAAATTTGACATTTTTCTTGTTCTTTTCCTCCATCTTTCATCATCATTCGCATTTCCATAACTGTTGGTCTTCTTAAAGATAACGCAATCTCATTAACTAAAGGAGGTGCTTTTTCTTTACTATTTGCAGAAAAATAATCGGAGGATTGCTTAATCATTTTTTTTGAAGCATAAGATTTACCTGCATTTATAATAGCACGTTCGTTATTAAAATATCCATATTCTCCATTAGTTAAATAAGAAATTCTTTTTAGAATATTTTGATTCATTCCAGGCGGTTTACCAATTTGACATGTATCAATAAATATTCCTAATCCTTTTGAAACATCAATTATCTCGTCTAGTTGTTCAGAATTAACATCTAATTTATTATCACTGATTATAAAAATTCTATGTATCTTACCACCTAGTTTACGCATTTCACCTACGTGTAGTTGCAGAGAAAATGCAATTGCTTCTTGAATGACCCCTTTACCAGACATTTGAAGATTTCCTAAGGAATTTAATAATTGTTGTTTATTACTTGAAAAGTCATTAAGTTTCTTTATACTTTCTCCAAAACATATAATCGAAATTCTATCGTTAATATCGATATCTAACTTGGAGGAAATGAAGTTTTTTATTGTTTCAATTGCTATCACCAAGCGATTAGGTTTAAAATCATTCCTTAACATAGATCTAGAAGAATCTATTAAAATTACTGTATCCTCTATTTTAATATCGTGCAAAATCTCTCAAATAATAATTATGATTTGAAGTATTTATTTCAAAAATAATAATATAATACAAATAAATAAGTCTTTATTATTTGACTTTTCTGTAAGGAAATTAACGTCAAAATGTATATCAATTAACAATAGAAATTTGACAAGATTGTAATATTATCCAATATAAACTTTCCTTTTTTCACGTGAAAATTAGGAAAGTTTAAATATTTATTATTCTCTATATTAAAGCGAAATACGGCTAAGAAAAGTAAAATCTAAGAAGCATATTTATAAATAAAAATCTATCAAGGGATAATTTTATAAAATGGGACTAGTTATCGAAGATCAATTCTTAAAAGAATATTTGTTTACATTTTTAGGTAAAGATAATAAACAATATGGTTTTAGGTTTGGAGCTCCTAAAGATGCTAAAGGAATAATAAAAATATTTGAGAATGTTTACGGTTACAATTATCTTTATCCGTACGTATACGATGTTAAATTGCTTGAAAAAAGCTTAACTTCAGAAAAAAAAAGTTGGTTTATAGTGAAATCTATTGATAATGATAAAATTGTAGCCTTATCATTATTAGATTTATGGAAAGATTATTCCGTATATGCAGGGAAGTTTGCCTTTTTAAACGAATATCGAGGTTTAGGAATAGCACAAACTATGAATACGAAATCTGCATTTGCTTTTTTTTCACTACATAGAGATAAAGAGATATTAAGAGTTGATGGGGATGCTAGAGCTGAGAATATTAAACCCCAACAATTAGCTAAAGATTTAAACTTGATTGGTTATGGTTTTATACCAAATTACAATAATTACGGCGATAAAAGGAACTATAAACCATCTATTGAAAATCCCTTTTCATCTGGTCGAATGGAATCGGTCATTATGTATTGTAGACCATTAAAAAACTTTTGGAAGAAAAGATTAAAAAATATTTTTCTCTTAAATAATGAGGATATTCTTTTCTTTTATGAACATATTAAATCAACAGAAAGAAAGATGAAAAAAGATAATATGACAATACATAGTAAATGTAAATTCATCTCTGAGGAATATACAATTAAAGAAGATTTTTACAAATCAATTTTATTAATAGAAGGCTATCTGCACGAAAAAACTTTGATTAAATTATTGAAAAAATACTCTAATTGGAACGTTATTGAGTGGCGAATTCCAACGTCTAAAAAAGGTCTATATTCCCAAAAAATCGGATTAAAACATAATTTTAAGATAGTTGGTTACGACCCGGGTTCTCATTTAAAAAATAATTTACTTAGAGATACATTGGTTTATTGTAATTTTCCTAATGGAATTGATTTTAAGCAGTTTGAAAATTTACACTTGTTAAAGAAACATGAAGAATTGGTCTATAAAGTTATAGATTCAATTAAAAAATTTAAAAATAAACAACCTATTTTAAAAAATGAGAAGTTTAAGTTAATTTAAACTCTATTATTTTAATTATATTATCTAAAGGAAGAGTAAATATCTTCTTTTATTTAATACAATTGAAAATCGTCTAATAAAATTAACTTTTAGATTCTCCTCTTTTTCATGTGAAAACTAGGAACCTTTAAATATAGATAACACTCTATTATCAAACAGGGATTTTATTAGATAAAGAATTTCAAATAAGATAGCTAAAAATAACCTCTTAAAGGTTAGATCGAATAAAATGGAGCAATATATTAAAGAAAAACTAAAAGAAAAATATTTATTAACTTTTTACGGTAAAGATGGTAATCACTATGGATTTAGGTTCGGAATTCCTAGTGATGCTAAAAATCTAATTGAAATTTTTAAGGATGTATATGGGTGGAAATATCTTTATCCAAAAGTGTATGATGTAAAATTATTTCAAAAGAGTATAGAAAAAAAGGATCAAGAATGGTTTATCGTAGAATTAATTAAAACTGGAGAACTCGTGGGTACTGGTGTAATGGAAAATAAAAATGAGCTTTCGGTCTATGCAGGTAAAACTGCAATTAAAAAAAATAATCAAGGAATTGGTATTTCAAAAGTATTAGGGACTCAAAGTGTATTTATATTTTTATCTCGTCCTGAAATGAAAAACATTATAAGGCTCGATACGGATGTGAGAGCAAGAAATATTAAAGTCCAAAAATTTGCTGAAAAGATTCGATGTATTCCATATGGTTTTATTCCAAATTATAATAATTATGGAGATAAAAGAAATTTTGACATTTCAAGAGGACACCCTTTTTCAAGTGGAGAGAAAGAATCTGTAATAATGTATGTTAGTCCAATAAAAAACTTTTGGAAAAAAAGACATAGAAACATTATTCTATTAAATATTGATGATATAATTTACTTTTATGAATATGTCAAATCATTTAACAGAAACATGCGAAAGGATATTTTAACTTTATACAATAAATCTATATTTATTTCTGAAGAATTTAAAATTAAAGAAGATTACTACAAATCAGTTGTCTTAATTGAAGGATATCTACACGAAAAAACTCTAATTAAACTCTTAAAGAAATATTCGAAATGGAACGTTATTGAGTGGAGAATTCCGACTTCAAGAAAGGGGTTATATTCTCAGAAAATTGGACTAAAACATGGATTTAAAATCGTTGGATATGATCCTGGTTCGTACTCAAAAAATAATCTAATAAGAGATACTTTAGTCTACTGTAATTTTCCTACGGGAATTGATTTTAATCAGTTCGAAGGTTTAGATTTAGTTAAAAAAAATGAAGATATGGTAAATAAAATAATTAATTCTGTGAAAGAATTTAAAAAATAGATTTATTAGTATTTTTACAGAGATAAAACTTTTTAATAAAGTAGAATATTAGAGAAAAGATTTTGACAAATTTTTTCTAGTTTTTTATCATGTTTAATATTTAGTTAAAAATAAGAATTTTTAAATAGTAATTAGTTCC
>JBHLLE010000080.1:0-9351 GCA_048885945.1 Candidatus Hermodarchaeota archaeon
CAGTATAGAATACGCCTCCGGCATTGAAATAAATAAGAAAATCGTTTTGCTCTCTAAGAATTGTAAGAACTAAAATAAGTGAAATTATAAAATAACTCAGATGAATAATTACTGCTAATCGAAATACTTTGTAATTTAGCCAGAGCTCTTTAAATCGTTCAATGCTTTTCATAAAAGAATGTAAAGAATATGATTATAAATTACCAATTTTTTCTTTTCTATTAAATTCTTAAATTTAATTTATGAAATTAATATTTTTAATTTAAGTTAATTTACTTTTTATTCTAAAATTAAAATAATAGATCGTGAAATGCTGATTTTACGATGGATCATACATCTCTGCGTAATATCTGGAGATATATTAAGACATCATAAAATTATCTAGTTAAATTTGTTTCAAAACTTCAAAAAAAAGATAACTTTAGCAAATTTCTTTTCTTTTATAATAACATAATACCTGAAAAAGAGAACTTAATATGAAAGTTACTGTATGTGAATTGCATGATACATTAGAAGAATTAGAAGAAGAATGGAAAGCATTAGTTAAACATGTGAAAAATAAAAAAAGTGATCTGCTTCTTCTTCCTGAGATACCTTTTTATCCCTGGATGGCAGGTATAGAAAAATTTGACGTTAAAATTTGGAAAGAAGCTATCCTTACTCACGAAAGGTGGGTATCACGGTTTAATTCTTTAGATGAGATGTTAATATGTGGAACTCATCCGACACTCAACAATGGACACCATTTTAATGAAGGATTTATTTGGAAAAAAGACATAGGACTTACAGATGTCCATAAAAAATATTATCTACCAAATGAAGAAGGATTTTTGGAAACAACTTGGTTTGAAAAAGGAGAAAAAAACTTTTCTACCACTGTTTTGAATAATATAAATTTCGGATTTCTCATTTGTACAGAAATTTGGTTTACAGAACACGCTCGTGCTTACGCTAAGCAAGGAATTCAAATTTTACTATGCCCTAGAGCGTCACTCTTTTCTTCAGTAGATAAATGGATTGTTGGAGGGCGAGTTGCGGCAATAATGTCAGGTGCTTATTGTCTGTCATCGAATCACTGCGGATATAGCAGTCAAGGATTTAAGTTTGGAGGTACAGGTTGGATTATTGAGCCTGAAAATGGAGATGTATTAGGAACTACATCTTCAAAAAATCCCTTTTTAACCTTAGAAATAGATTTAAAACTAGCAGATAATGCGAAAGCAATTTATCCTCGGGATATACTTGAATAAAAAGAGATCTTTGTGATATGATTAGAAACAGAATTGTTGATTGGTCTCGTAAAAATAGAAATCCAATACTTTTAAATTAACAGTAGCTAAATTATAAAAAAATAGTTAATCAAATTGTTATATTTCTTTTAAATTGAATATTTTAATATTAATTGATTCTTTCTTTTATACTTTAATTTAATTAAAAATCTTTACGATACCCTAAATCCATCATCATACCATAAACTACACTCAGTATCAACTTAACCACGATTGGATTATCTGTATAACCATTTCTTGCTTCAGCTCTTGCTATTAAGAAGTCATATATTTTATCAAAGACATATTTCGTTTCAGGTTTTTCTTCATAATATTTTATAACCCGTTTTCTAAATTCTTTCATATAAAGCTCATGATCATAAATGAGTTTTTGAATATTTTGCTTTCCTAAAACCATTCCAAAATGACTAAAACCTATACTTAAAGGTTTTATCTTTTTAAAGTTTTTAAGAGTATTCATGTGGTCCTTATAATTGAAATCTGGTGCACCGGAACTCGGACCAGTTATTAATTCTTTTGATTGATTCATTAGCCCTAATGCTTCTCCAACATAAATAAAGTCAATTTTTCCATCTTTTATTAATAAAGGAGATATATGATCAGATGTATGTCCTGGAGTTTTTATTAATGTGAATTTAATTTCTTTATCCTTTAAAGTAAACGTATCAACAAAATTAAATACTTCATTAATTTTTTCAAATTCATCAATTGGCTCTATAACCTTAAAAGCAGATTCTTTAATTTCTTTTATTTCTCCCAGTAGACCACCGAATGTTTTTCTTGAATGAATATAACTTGGTTCATTTTTAAAATTATTATATCTTTCTCTGGTTAATTGGCAAGATAATATCCTCACATTTGGATTAAATTTCTCAATTTCATTGAAGAGCTTCCATGCCCCTCCCATATGATCAAAATGATAATGCGACACTACTATATATTTAACAGAAGCAAGATTTAGATTATTTCTCTTAAAATACCTTAACAATCTCTTAGTATTAAGAGAAGTACCACAATCAAAAATCATTATATAATCATCGAATTCCGCAATGAAAATCGATGCGATCCTTTCTAATCCATATTGGTGGAGGTCTACTATATGGAGATAATCATTAACCTTCCCTGTTTTGAGAATAATAGAATTAACTAGCATTTAAATACACATTGGATTAATTTGAAAACAAATAAAATAATAAAACATTAGATATTGCATTAGGTCGATAAATTCACATTTAAACTTTATGCAATATTGGGCAGAATTATAAAACTCTTTTGTTATTTTCTATATATACCATATTTAAATGCTGCTTCGCACATAGCCTTTACATTCTCTGGTTTAGCTTCATCTGGAATTCCTGCATCAGCGTCAATCAAGAAGCCTCCTCCCTCCATGCATCTTTTTATCGTGTTTTTCATAAAATCATCCACTTGCTTAGTTGTTCCCACATTTAATAATGATGATGGGATATTGCCTCTAAGGCAAACAAAATCTCCAAATAAATCCTTTGCTTTAGTAATATCTGATTGTCCGAATCTATAAATTAATTTCCCTCTGTGCTTTTTGGCAAATTCTTCAAGATACATAAGACGATCGTCGTATTTTCCTTGAAAATGGGGCATGGGTATAAGTCCATTCTCGATTATACCTTCCATAACTCTAGTCAGAGTGGGCCAATAAAACTCTTCAAATTGATTTTGACTCATGAAATCATCAGCACCTCTATGTAATGCGATGAACACAACTTTATATTTTGGAAATAGTTTTGCTAATTCTGAAGTAACATTAATACAAGGTTGAACCAAAAGTTCCATTGCTTTTTTCATCTCTTCTGGTTTACGATACATATCCAACATGGATCCTCTCATTCCTCTTAAAAAATCACTGATGCAGTCAAAAGGAGCTTGAGTATAATTGTTAAATTGTAAAGGAAATCCCATTTTTTTAAATTGATTTTCGTAAAATCTTATTCCTCCCATCCAATTCATAAAAGACTTCTGTATTTCTTGTAGAGTTTCCGTAAATTTTAACGCTGCAGGTGAACTAAAAAAGAGAGGCAAATTAATAACGGAAAGATATCCATCGGTAAACGAGCCGATATCTGGGAAGTCGGAAAAAAAGCTTAATTTTGAAAAATGTCTAGGGATTAACTTTCGAATTGAAAAACCCGTAGGATCTGATATGAATTCCTCGTATTCGTCAGCTTTCATATATTCCCCTTCGTTAAATTGAAAGGTTCTTTTATCAGGGATTCTTTGAGCTTCGTCTTCAGCACCTGGCCATTTAAAAATTGAGGTCCATTTTGTATCTGAGCTAAAGATATAACCTGATCTACATTTAGCTCAGAATATATTTCTACTGTCTCTCGCGCAGCTTTATTTATATCGTACATCGCTTCTTTAGGGGTCATCCCCTTCTGAATCATTGGATAAAAATGAAATAGCGGAGTTAAAGGAACGCGATCTGGTTCTTTAAGAGCAATTGAGTCCATGACTCGTTGATTGCGCTCTTTATACAATTCTTTTGGTTTTTTTTGACTCATATTAGACACTCTCCATCTATTATTTTTATAACACCAAGAGATATATAAAAATTACGCGCTATTTCTTAATATTATTTTTTTAAAATAAAGGATAAATAATAAGTAGGAATTAATCTACATAATCTAACTATTAAAGTGATAGATAATAATGGCATTTTTAACTAAAAAACTTGAAAAAATAACTTTTGGTATTATAGTAGGTAATAGAGATGTGTTTCCAGATAATTTGGCAAGAGAAGGAAGGCTAGAAATTATTGAAGTTATGGAAGAGATGGGTTTTGATTATGTAATCTTAGGTGAGAATGATACTAAATATGGTGTTGTCGAAACTTTCGAAGATGCAAAAAAATGTGCGGAATTATTTAAGCAAAATAAGGATATAATCTCAGGAATAATACTTTGTCATCCAAACTTTTCAGATGAGAAAGGTTTCGCTGAAGCGCTTAAAATGGCAGATCTCAATGTACCTGTATTGGTTCAAGCTTCTTCGGACGAAGTAGATAAAATGGGACGAGCCTATAGGAGAGACGCGTTCTGTGGTAAAATCTCAACTACAAGTGTTTTATATCAATATGGGATTCCTTTCACGTTGACCGAATATCATACCTGTGCAATCAGATCCGATATTTTTGCACGAGATATTACTAAATTTGAAAAAATATGTAGAATTGTAAAGAAACTAAGAAATTTGAGGGTTGGACAAATAGGAGCAAGACCAAACGCGTTTGATACGGTACGATATAGTGAAAAGATACTGCAATTTAACGGAATTACAGTTGAACCTATAGATATGTCAGAGATTTTTGGGGAAATTAAACGATTGGATGATAGTGATCCAAAAATAGAGGAAAAAATTGATTTTATTAAAAATTACGCTCCAGCTGCTCAATTTCCCGACGATGGAATTTTAAAATTAGCTAAATTAGCAGTTGTTGTGGAAAATTGGGTTATTGAAAAAGAGTTGGATGGATTTGCGTTCCAATGCTGGCCTTCCATTCAGGATAATTTCGGCATAGTTCCCTGTGCTGTAATGAGTATGTTTAGCGAGGGATTAATTCCTGCTGCGTGCGAAGTTGATATTTCAGGATTAATTGGTATGTTGATTTTACAATATGCATCAGAATCCCCTTCCGCAATATTAGATTGGAATAATAACTACGGGGATGATCCCGATAAAATGGTGCTCTTTCATTGTAGTAATCTCCCTAAGTCCTTCTTTCAAGACACTAGAATGACCATTCATCCCATTATTGCCGATCAAAAAGGTGGAGAAGTTTCATTTGGTGCTATTCAAGGAAGAATTAAAACCCGACCTTGTACTCTACTTAGGATCGAAACGGATGATATTTTTGGAGAAATAAAAGCATTAATAGCAGAAGGAACTTATACTGATGATCCTTTAGAGACATTTGGAGGATATGGAGTTGTAGAAATTTTTGGTTTACAACAATTATTAAAAACCTTATGTTTAGGTGGTTTTGCTCATCATGTTGCGGCAACTCTAAACGAAGTAGGAGATATTGTTTACGAGGCTCTTTTAAAATATTTAGGATATAATATCATTTATCACAATATAACTCTATAGTCTTTTTTTCTTTACTTTCTTATTTTGAGATAAATCAGTGAGTTTAAAAATATTGTATATGAAGCTCTCTTTAATTATCTCGGTTGGTATATAGAATTCTATAACAAATAAAAATCTCTTTATAATATTATACTTATATTATACTTGAAATTTATATTAAAAACTACAATAAGATATAAAATGCCATTTTCTGCAAACCAAGAATTAAATCAAGATATTGATGAAGATCAATCATCATATATAGCTATTGATGAAAGTGATCTTTTACAGTTATGGTTACAAAAACAAAAAAAAGGATTTATGGGAGTATTGCGAAAAACACCATCTTCTAAAATTCTTAGTGAGGGAACCGTGCACAAATCTTTACTTGCTGAAATTCAAGCAGAAGCCGAATATTACATAAACTCAGTAATAGACAGGTCTCTCCCCTATTCAAGAGCCGTTCGATTAAATTTTTATGAAGACCCTTATCCTGTTGACTTTCCACAAGATTTTGTAGATGAAGTACAAGAATACCCTATTATTGGAACCCTAGAAAAGAAAATTTGTTTTGAATGTTCTGGTAGTGGTGAGTTTACGTGTGGTTATTGTGGGGGTAGTGGTGAAGTTTACTGCACCACTTCTGGTTTTGATGATGATTTTGGATCTTCTTCTAGTACTGAAACATGTACTAATTGTGGTGGTTCTGGAGGCATAATATGTTCAAAATGTGATGGAGAAGGAGATTTAGGATTTTTTTTTGCAGAAAGATATGATTTTATTCATTGGAAAAAAACTCAGGTTTTTAAGGAACATGCAAATCAATTAATCGATACAGATCTCCCAATTAATGATCTACCAGACGATGATGCAAGAATGATTGAATTATCAAGAGATAATATTCTTCCTAATATAGAAAAAAAAAACATCCCAAAGATTAATAAGGAAACGATAAAAGCATTATTAAGAAAAAAGCAAGAATATAAATTAATGATAGAAAATCTTGATAATGTTTTATTCAGTAGATTTACTTCTAGAGAATTTCCCGAGTTAAAAATTTTTTTAAGAGAGAAAAAAAAAGAATATATACTAATTGGATTAGGTTATAAACCTTTACGGGAAAAATATATGATAGCGGATAATTATAAATTATCTAAGTTGCGAATATTTATTTTATTTGCTTTTATCTTAATTCTATTAGTTATTATTTGTGTTCTTATGATTATATATATATAAAATTTCTTCTTATACTTGTATTATACCTAATAATATTGAATTTTTATGACACTAACCACTAAAAATGAATGGTTCGTAGATGAAAATGAAAGAAAGGTCTTACTTAGGGGAGTAAATTTGGGTGGGAGTTCAAAAGTCCCAACCATACCGAATGGAGCTACTCATTTAAAAACGGATTTTACTGATCATAGAGAAGTTTCATTTGTTGGTAGGCCTTTTCCATTAAAAGAGGCAAATGAACATTTTAATCGTATAAAGCATTGGGGTTTTAATTGTTTAAGATTCCTTGTAACATGGGAGGCAATTGAACATAAAGGTCCAAAACAATACGATAAAGAATATTTGGATTATATAGAAGAAATTTTAAAGATTGCTGAACAATACGAGTTTTACATTTTTATTGATCCTCATCAAGATGTTTGGAGTAGAATGACTGGTGGTGATGGAGCACCTGGTTGGCTTTTTGAAAAAGTTGGATTGGATTTTACTAAATTTGACGAGAGTGAAGCTGCTTTTGTTATGCAGTATAGATTCGATCCAAATAATCCCACAACATATCCTCCAATGTATTGGGATAATAATAACATCCGATTTGCTAGCACGACCATGTGGACTTTATTTTTTGGTGGAAGAGATTTTGCTCCTTCTTGTAAAATTGACGGCGTAGATGCACAAGATTATTTTCAAGATCATTATATCGGAGTTGTTGAACAAGTCGCAAAACGAGTAAAAGATTTCCCCTTTATTGTTGGATTTGATAGCTTAAATGAACCAAAGAAAGGTTGGATTGAGGAAAAGGTAGATGGAAGTGGAAAGGAAGGATTTTCTGAAATCTTAGGTCACGCATTTACTCCTTATGATGCGATGCTAATGGCCGCGGGAAACCCAAGAACAATTCCATATAGAGAGATAAAAGGTACATCAATTAAAGAAACGTGGAAAGATCTGTTAAATAACAATGGAGTTTCGTGTTGGCTTAAAGGAAAAGAAGATATTTGGCGTAGGGAAGGAATTTGGGATTTGGATAGTAATGGAAATCCTAAAATTCTAAATAATGATAATTTTTAAATTGTCAATGGAAATAAAGTAGATTTTTTTAAAGATTATTTATCACCTTTTATTTTGAAGTTCTCAGAACGAATTAGGAAGATTATCCCAGAAACTATTATATTTTTCGAAGGTCCTGAAGTTACTATGATAATGGGTAAAGAAACAAATTTTAACTTACCTCAAAGTGAAGGTCCATTTGTGAATGCGGCTCATTGGTATGATGCAGCGTCTATTACCACAAAAAAAGCTTGGTTAAGAGTTAATTATGATATTATGACTGATAAACTGGTGTTTGGGAAGATGAGCGTCCAAAAAATGTACGATAATCAATTAGTAAACATTAAAAGCGTTTCGCAAACTGTGGCTGGAGGGGTACCTACTCTATTGGGTGAATTTGGACTTCATTACGATCTCAACAATAAAAAAGCGTATAAAGTTTTTACAAAAAAGGGGCAAAAAGCTTTTAATATAAATATTAAAGCCTTAAACATGTATTATAACGCAATAGATAGAAATTTATTACATGGAACTCAATGGAATTATACTTCGGATAATTCGAATGAATGGGGAGACTTATGGAACTTAGAAGATTTATCCATATTCAGTCGAGATCAGCAAACTGATTTGAGCGATATTAATAGTGGAGGTAGAGCTATAAGAGGTTTTTGTCGCCCCCATTTTCTACATTGTGCGGGTACTCCACTAAAAATGGAATTTAATCTAAAAAAAGGAAGTTTTTTGTTCGAATTTAATGCTGATAGTTCAATTTCAGCCCCTTCTATTATTTATGTCCCAAAAGTTCAATATCCTAATGGTTATCAAATAGAACTTTCTGCTGGTAAGGTTGAGAGAAAAGAAAAGGAGCAATTAGTATTTCTAAGTACTGAAAAAGATGGTTTTCATTCAATTAAAATAACTAAGATTGTGTAAAATTAGGATTATCTTTTTCAATATAAGTTAAATATTTTTCAGTAAACCATTTTAGATCTTCATTATTAGGGGATTTTCCTGTTCTGACAAAAATAGCGGTTACTGCATTTCCTATTAAAATTGCTTCAGCTGGAGTTAATCCACAGGCTAAACCTAAAACTGTTCCTGCGTTAAAGTGATCTCCAGCGCTTGTAGTATAGCGCGGATTCGAAGTATAGCCTTCAGTTACCCAATAGTGATCAGTTTTCGTTGTAATGGTTGCAAAATGAGGAGAATGAATGACTAGATAAGATAGGTTGAGAACATTATTTATGTATTTACCCGCTTCAGTCAAATTATTAATATTGTCTCTTTTTTTCTTTAAAAAGTGTGTTTTATTCAATGCGGATAAGACACCCATAGCTTCTTGGTCGTTTAGACTTAATAGTAAGGGGATGGTCTCATCCACTTTTGGTAAGACTTTTAAAAATGAACTTAAATCTTCCTTAGTTCTTCTTTTAACATCTGCTAAATCAAGAAATAAGATTTTCTTTTTTAAATTATTAATAGATGGTAAAATCGTGTTAAGGATTTCTACAAATATTTCTTCAAATTCTAAAATGACAGCCCAATATCCTAAACCAATTAATTCGCATCTTTCCATTTTTTCAATAAGATCTTCTTTACCAACCCTTTCAGTTATTTAATTCCAATTAATTTTTAAAATGCTTTCAATATTGTTTAACATTATTTTTCCATCGTT
>JBHLLE010000081.1:0-9317 GCA_048885945.1 Candidatus Hermodarchaeota archaeon
AATAGATGCGACAAAAAAAATTAAAACTTCTGGTTTTAGAAAGCACATCTCCTCTTGGAAAGATACAAAAAAAGATCTTTTTATAAGTACTTGTTTAGATATAGAAGGAAAACAAGTTAGATACGATTATAAAATAATTTTTTACAAATCAAAGTTTCATTCTAAAGATGTTGAAAAAATAAAGAAAGCTCTAAACGAAATTAATACGCTTAGAGATAATCTTCACTTCAAAGTTGCCGTAATTAGGTTAGATTCTGCAATAAAACTGGCTAATGAAATGAGAATTCCGAAATATATGAATGAACTACGGAGAATCGAACAAGAAATTAATGGCATAGAGAAAGATTATAACTCACAGTTAGATAATTTAGCAAATAGTATCGCGTCCCATCGCGAAAATAACAATATACAAGCTGCCTTAAAAGACTGTGAAAAGATAATTCAAATTACTGAATCAATTGATCGAAATACGCTTTTAGAGAAGTATAAAGACATCACGGGAAATATAATGGATGAAATGATTGCAGATAAAAATAAACGCGAAAAGATTTACGAGGAGATTAATAGTTTAGAAAATGTCTTGTATCTAAACCGCAAGAAAAACGATATTGACGAAGCTATAAATAATTGCGAGGAGATTTTAAAATTAACACGAGATCTTGATGACGAGGACATCTTTGAAAAGTACGATTTGATATTAGAAGATTGTAGAAAGCAAAAAATAAAGCTTGAAGAAGATAAAACGAAACTCAAGAAAGAATTAAAAGATTTGGACGAAAAAATCAAAATATATATAAACAAAAATCTTTTTGAGGAAGCTTTAGAATCGTCAAACAGATGTCTCCAGATATCTGAAACGTTGGAAGATAACGTGTTGATTAAAAAGTATAAATTTATCTCAGATAGAATAACGCAAAGAAAAAATGAAACAGAAAGTATAATAAATAGAAGTAAATTATCTAAAACAGAATTCATAGAGTTAATAGACATAGTCGAAAGATTAAACAAAGAAGGATTAGAAGCTTTAGACGAAAACAAATTAGAGAAAAGTCTTGAAAAATATAAAAAAATTAAAGAAAGTATAGTTAAACACATTAAATAAGCTCATTTTTAGAAAATCTTAACTTGTTAAAAGTTTTAAAATTCAAGCAAAATCCTTTTATAGCAAATTAAATTTTAAAATAAACATGGATTTAAACGGAGTTAAACCAATAGAACTTAATGATAAGCAATTATTTGATGATTATTTTAGGAAATTTACTCCTGAAATTTCCGAATTTACCTTCACCAATTTATATATATGGCGTAACCATTACGACTTATTGTTTAAAGAATGGAAAGACCATTTACTATTATTTTCGTATAATTATCTAAAAACGTTTAAAAGCCCAATTATAGCTAATCAGAACCCAATTTTTTTCTTTCCTCCAATAGGGCAAAATCAGAGCGATATAATGATTGAAATAATTAAAACTTTAGAGGATGTGGAATTTCACAGAGTTCCTCAAAATATTACATCTAAATTAAAACAACAAATTGAACTAAACGATGTTAAATTAGAGATTTTAGAGGATAGAAACAACTGGGATTATGTTTACGATAAAGAATCAATAATGAATTTAACGGGAAATAAGCATCGTCAGAATAGACGCTGGCTACAAAAATTCTTAGATAATTATAATTATAAATTTAATTTATTAACAGAAGACTGGGTGGATAAATGTAGAGAACTTCAGCTTAAATGGTGTTTACAAAAAGGTTGCGATGAGGATGATAGTTTAATGGAAGAGCAAAAAGCGATAAATGAGGCATTAGACAATTTCAGTGAATTAAGATATAAAGGAGGCATAATTTGTCTCGATGGTGAATGCGTAGCGTATACTTTTGGTGAGATGCTTAATTCTAATACCTTAGTAATACATATTGAAAAAGCTCATATGGAATACGAGGGTTCCTATCAAGCCATTAGCAATCTGTTTTTAAAAAACTGTTGCGAAAATACTCTACTCGTTAATAGAGAACAAGATTTAGGTATTCCTGGTTTGAGAAGGGCTAAAGAATCCTATAAACCTATTCGTATGGTGGAAAAAAGTATAATATATAAAAAACCAAATTAAAAAGAACGATGGATTCTTTAAGATTTATATAGTTATCTTAAGTTGATTATTATAACAAGTATGAATATTTTATAATTAATCAAATGTTAAACAAAATTATTTTAATGTGATTTAAATATGTCAGATGAAGAAAAGGCGAGTCCTGACGCTGTTGGGAGATTAACGGGAAAAACTACAACTCACACAGTTCAAATACTATTTACAAATCCTGAAGTGGAAAGAACTAGTTATTTTGTAATTTATACAGAGAAAAAAGGAGCTAAACCGCATTTCATTTTATATCTACTTGATATGTGGAGCGATTCTAAGGGGATGATGGGTACATTATATGTTTTAGGAGACCGTCCCAAAAAACCATTTGATGTCGGCGTAGAAGTTTTTTTAGCGAGCGAAGAACAAATTAGTAGACTTCTAGGAATTTATAATCCTCCAGAAAAATCTGTATCGTTAGGGAAGCTTATTGGATATCCTTTTGATGTTAATCTTTTAATCAAAAATTTTGGAAGAATATTTATTACCGGAAAATCAGGTTCAGGTAAATCTTACACTATGGGCGTTCTATGCGAGGAATTTTTGAAAAAAGGAATTCCAATTGTGATTCTTGATCGTCATGGAGAATATGGAAGTTTAAAAGTAATGAGCGACGATCTTGAAGCTAAAAAAGAAAAACCTCCCTCATTTGAGACCAAATCAGGTGTGTGTCCTTGGTGTGGCGAGGAAGTTCCTGAGAAAGCGACTACATGCAAACATTGTGGTAAAAGTTTGGAAAGTGAACTAGTAGAAAAAACTAAAACAAAAGATCCAGGTGCCAGTGAGTTTGCGGATAGCATAATCGAATATACCGATCTAAAGATGAATCCGTCTGGAGATGTTGATATGGAATATTTATTTTCTTTAGAACCAACAGATGTTGTTGCTCCAAGGTTATGCTCGATAATTAATCTTCGAGGATTAGATCTTGAAGTTCAAGAACAAATCGCGGGTAAATTATTAAAAAAGTTATATCAAGCAAGTACCTCTAGGCAAATTCCTCCATTTTATCTATTTTTAGACGAAGCACACTTGTTTGCAGGAAAAAAGCAAACGGATACTTGCGAAGTGGTTAAGTTATTTTCTCAAGAAGGAAGAAAATTCGGAGCAAACTTGGTTATTGGTACTCAGCGTCCTCAATTGCTCGATACTACAATTAGAGCACAAGCAGGTACGTGGGTAGTACATAATTTAAGCGATGTGCGAGATATAGGTATAACCATCTCAAGTGCTGAAGACCTCAGCAAAGAAAATAAAGATGATATATCAGGATTAGATAAAGGACAAGCAATTATTTGTGGAGAAGCAGTGAGTGGTATTCCCCTCTTTGTCAAAGTTAGAAAAAGAAGAACTCAGCACGGAGGGATTGGATTTAATCCCCTCGATTTCCTTTCTGAACAGACTGTCGAAGAATTACAAAAAAGGAAAGATAAAATCTTAGGGAAGAAGTCAGCAGATGAATTAGCTGTAGGGAAAAATATGTTCCAAGAGATGTTAAAACCCAAATCAGCAACAGATTATCTAGAAGAAATCGCAGAGTTAAAAAGAAAAATTCAAGAATTGGAAGACGAATTAAATATTGTGAAAGAGAAATACACTTCCTTAGAGGGTAAACTGAGTGAGACAGGAGTTGTTATGGAGGAGTCAGAGGCAATAGAAGAATTACAAACCGAAGTGAATGTGTGGAAAGAAAAATATAATTATTTAAAAGAAATGTCTGAATCTCAAGAAACAATATCTCCTGAAGATCGTAGTCAAGAAATTTTAGAATTACAAAATAGAGCAATAGAACTGGAAGCAGTAGCAAAGAAATACAAAGGAAAATATGCTGACGCCCTTCTTTTAGCCGAAAAAACTCTCCAAGAATTAAAAGCTACCGACAAAAAATTAAGAAAAAAATAAATTTTTTTTAAATATTTGTAATGTTATCGAATAATTAGTTTAATTAACTAATAACAAAAAAAAGAAAAAATAATTGGTAATTTTTATTTATTTCTCTATTTTAATCAGATATGCTTATTTTGGTGGTTTAATAATAAAAGCCAGGACTGCTGCTCCTATAGACATAATCGCCATCATTACGAATAAAAGTAAATAACTGCCAAACGCTAAAACAATCACATTTACGCCAACAGCACCAATAAAACCTGCAACACCATAAGCAGTGAAGACGACACCATAATTTTCGCCTAAGTTTTTTGACCCAAACAAATCAGCAGTAGCGGTAGGAAACAACGAGAAGTTTCCTCCAAAACAGAAAAAGATTGAACAAGTAATTATTAGAAAGAATAATTCACTAGTGTTTGTAGTAAAGTAAGTAAACATCAAGATTCCTTGAATTAAAAACATTAAAATCATTGCTCGCTTGTAGCTTATTATATCAGCTAGCTTTCCCCAGACAATTCTACCTGCTCCGTTAAATAGTGCTGCTAAACTTCCAATTAGAACAAAATCCGAACTAGATATAACGTAAGAAGGATCTGAACGCGAAAATGCAGCAAAAGAACCTATAACCATCAGACCAGACATTGCGCTTAATACAAACATAAGCCATAGCATCCAAAATTGAGGAAGTTTTACCGTATCACTTCTTCCAAAATCTTTTCCAGATGTTCCACTCTCTTCAGAGGGAGGAGCCGGCGTCCAACCCTCTGGTATCCATCCTTCTGGAGGATTAACTAATGTCAAAGCTCCTACGAAGACCAAAATGAAATATATGATTCCTAAAAGAATAAACATCATTGGAATGCTAATGGCAGCAAATGCCCGAATAAGATAATTGAATATAAACGCACCCGCACCAAATCCAGCAACAGCTATACCATTGATCATTCCCTTTTTATCAGGAAACCATTTGTTAGCACACGCTATAGGGCAAACATAACCAAATCCAATCCCCATCCCAAATAATATTCCATATGTTATTAATAATCCTAATAATGTGGTCATTGCTGCTGAAGCTATTACGCCTCCTGTCAGTAATATCCCTCCTAGGATTGCTATTTTTTTAGGACCATATTGTTGCTGTAATTTTCCCGCAAAAATCATTGTAATGGCGAAACTCAATAATCCTACACCAAAGACATAAACTGTCACTTCAGGGGGTTGGCTCAAATAAGGGCTAACAAAGATCGTCATTGTACCCCACGAATATATAGTTCCTAAAGCTAATTGGATCATAATAGCTCCAATTACAACAATCCATCGATTTCTAACATTTTCCGAAGACATTTTCTATATTTTGAAGTATTTATTATTTGTATTTAGAAATATTTTCAACGATAAAAACCTTTCATTAATAGTTTAAAGATGTAGGCAAATCTGTTATTTATAAATCAATTTTTATAGAATATTCAAATAATTGAGTATAAAAATCTATGAAAAAAATCAATATTCCATTATTATACGTTCTTTTCCAATTATTTTCAAGAAAAAAAATCTTTTTTAAATATAAAAATTTAGATTATATTAATTTTCTTTAATATTAAAAATTATTAATATATTAAAAAGAATTAGAACAATAATCAGAAAATAAATAAATCTATAATAAAAAATTGAGATAATGTTAAATTAATATATAAAATAAAAATATAAAAAGGATAATCATGGAACGAAAAACTATGAATAAAAAGAGAATAATATTGATAGTTGTTTTTCTTTCAATGTTTACTCTTGGAACCTTTCTAATCTTTACAACACCTTCTAGTATTAAAATTACATATGGGAAAACAGTAATAACAAAAGATAAAGAAACTATTTCATTTGATGTTTTTGAGCCAAACAATGTAAAGAAGGACAAACCAGCAATAATAATCGGACATGGAATTATGGTAAATAAGGAAATGTTAAAAGAATATGGCGTTGAACTCGCAGCTTCTGGATTTGTTGCAATTACTTTTGATTTTAGGGGTCACGGACAAAGCTCAGGTGAACTTAACCGAGTCTTATTAAGATACGATATAAAAGCCATTAAAAAATACCTTGACTCGCGAGGAGATGTTGATATGGATAAATTAGGTTATATTGGATACTCTATGGGGGGAGGTCCTGGGAATACTATCGTAAAAGATGACGAAGCATTTAAGTGCTTTATTGGAATTGGCACTAGTTTATCTATTGATGACGATGATTGCGAAAATCGAACGCTAAATATACTTATGATTCTTTCAAAATACGATCAAGCATTTGATCTTAAAACTAGTAAAAAAGAGATTGCTGATAGATTGGATAGAAGTCCTGCTGATGTTCGTGTAAATACTTTATATGGGAGTTTTGAAGACGGAGATGCTACTAAATTATTTTTAGACGATAATTCTGACCATTTAACGGGACCAGCATATGATCAAGATTTTATTCGAGAGGCAAGAGATTGGGTAAAAAGCACGTTTCCGGGAGTTGAACCTGTTGATTCTAATTTTTATGCAAATATTAGGGCTTTAATATTAGTTCTTCAACTCGTTGGAGGGATCGGTTTTTTTCTTCTTATTTTAGACTCTACATGTGGATTATTATTTAAAAAAGAAGAAAAAGATTCTAAAGAACCATCACATAATTTAGAAAACCAATCGTTAAATAGTCTTATAAAAAAGAGTTTTATTTATCTTTTTGTACTATTTATTCCAGGAATACTGATTATGTTAGTGTTTTTTCTTTTTTTACCAATATCGACTGCTGGATTTACATTAATGCTATTATATGGTGCGGTCTTTAGTATATTTATTTTACTTTGGAGAATTAGAAAAAGTGAAACATTTAAAATTAAGGAGATTTTCTTAGAACCATTTAGGGACGATAAAATACAGATAATAAAACACGTTATTTTGGGAATAGTCTTAGGGGCTACACTCATTGCGATATTATATCTCTCAATAGGATTAAATTATCTTGGTATTATACCTTCTTTTTACGAAAAAATCTATTGGATTCCAATCTATTTCCTCGTTGTTTTTATAATGTATTTTATCTTTGGGAGGTTCTATCACGAGATAATCCAAACGAAGCTAAGTGAATCTATGGAGAGTACTTTAAAAATATCTCTTATCATTTTCAGTCTACAGATCATATATTTTATAGCAATTATAATGTTATTGAGCGTATTAATTGGAAGTCTATTTTTCACCCTATTCTTTTACATTGCGATTCCAATATTTTACCTGTCAAGTCTAATATTTACTATACTGTACAAAAAAACGGGGAGTATTTTAAGTGGAGTAATAATTAACACAATTTTACAAACTCTAATAATTTGCACTTTATCACCGTATATGCTTGGATTGGATATGATCTTGATTTTTTCTCATTAAATTTTTTTTTTTTTTTTGGAATTGATTTTTTTTACTCGTATTACCTCCATATTATAATCAAAAATAAAGCGGAATTGTAAGAACTTTCAATAGCTTAAATTAATCAAAAAAATAGAATTGATTCGATAGAATGAGTGTTAATGATATAGTGATCCTCGACGAAATTAGATGTTATGACGAGATTCTTAGTTGTTTTGAAGAAAGTAAAAATGATTATAGCAAAAAGGAGATTTGTCGAGACCGTTCTATTATTAAACTTATGAAATTATTTAAAAACAAAGAAGAAAGGTCTCAAATGGACGAAATTATAATTCAGAATTCAATTATCTTTGTGTTATCCTTATTTGAGGACGAGGACGATCCTCCTGACTTGTATAATTGTTTTGGCAAAGAAACATCAATATTGACTAATAGTGAAAGAGAGGATTTTATTAATGACCTGAAAATAGAATTGCTTTAAAGAACGCTGTAAGTTGGATATTTTACGAATCTATACGATTTGTAATTTGAGTTAATAGACTTACTTAAATATTAGTTTTTAGTTATTATTATTAGACTTTATAATGTTTGAGTAATCCATCTATAATTTCATTCACATCAGCAACGATGCAATAATCCGCAACCTTAAAAATTGTGGCATTGGGATCTTTATTCACCGCTACTATTGTTTTAGAATCTGTGATGCCCACAACATGTTGGATTGCTCCCGAAATGCCAAACGCAATATATAAATCAGGAAAAATGCTCTCACCACTTATACCAATTTGTAGATGTTCTGGCATCCAACCATTCATTATAGGACGTCTTGTTCCTCCTACTTGCCCATTTGTATGTTTTGCCAATTGGTATAGTTTTTCAAACTTCTCTTTGGTACCTAAGCCATGACCACCACCTAAAACAAATTTAGCATCTGATAACGTTGCAGAAGGTTTATCTTTCCGAGTAGGAGCACCAATAATCTTAATTTTTATGTTGTCTGTATCATAATTATAGTCTACTTTTACGATTTCCACTTTATTTTTCTTTAATTTCTTCTTTTGGAATGTTCCTCCAGTAATAGTACACATTTGAGGTCTCGAATAAGGACAGGTGATTTTTACTACTACGTTTCCTAAATACGCAGGTTTATCGCTTATTAATAGATTTTCTCCATATTGATCGCTTAATTCTAAATTTAAAACATCACTGACTAAGCCTGTTCGGCAGCGATATGCAGTTCGAGCAGCTAAAGCATTTCCAGCTTCAGTTGAAGGAAACAAAAATATAGAGGGTTTTTCTTTTTGAACCAGTTCGTATACAAGTTGAGTGTAAATCCTTTCGTGATAGTGCTTTAAATCGACGTGACTTAAATAAATAATTTTATCAACGCCGTGTTCTTCAATAACAGGTAGATATTGTTCTGCGTCTAGTGCCAACACAATAGCTATAAGTTTTTGACCTAGTGTATCCGCAATCTCTCTAGCTTTTCCTAAAATTTCTAACGCACATTCATGCACTTTCACATGATCTTTAATTTCTGTAAAAACCCATACATCCTTATAATCGCTTAATTCATTCATTTTTCCGTTGCCCCGTCCATAATTTTTCGATTCTATGTTCTTGCATAACTGCAATTAACTTTTGAATTTTTTCGTTTGTATTTCCTTCAATTATCTCATTTTTTCTTTTGATTTCTACTTTTTCTGTTTTAATAACTTTTGTAGGGGATTTATTACATCCATCCAAATAATCTGGACAATTAAAGGTATTAAAATCAAAAATTTCAATTTTTTTATCAAAGGCTTTTTTAATTCCAAAAAGCGAAATGTGTCTTGGTTCGTTATAATGTTTTACTGTTATAATTAAAATTGGAAGTTCTACTTGGATG
>JBHLLE010000082.1:0-9303 GCA_048885945.1 Candidatus Hermodarchaeota archaeon
GGTCTTGATCCGTATTATTTGTTAAATCTATATTACTGCTCCACCAACCCAATTGGTGTACGCGATACCAAAAGTTATCGTAATTAATCTCAAATACGCTTACGTTAAGAGTGGGTCTATTATTCCAATAAGTGAGATTTTTAGGTAAATTAATTATTATATCTGGATTAATAGTATCTTTATATAAGGTTAAAACAATAGTATCGTTAATATTTCCTATTGTATCATTCGCATAAATATAGATTTGAAACTCTTCTTGACTTAATTGATTCCAAATACTCTCATTAAATAATTGATTTGTATTATTAGCTAAAGTTATGTTATTACTCCAACCTATTGTTGATGAATAAACTCTATACCATAAGCTATCATTATTGGAATCATAATAAGCAACATTCAATATAGGTTGTTCATTCCACAATACATCTCCTAATAAAGGTAAATTAACTATAATAGAGGGGGCTATGATATCTTTATGGATTTTCATATCTATAGATTCTTGCCAATTTTTAGAATCATTTACAAAAAATCTTATTGTCCATGTTCCATTTCCTAATTTATTCCACATTGATTTATTAATTTTTCCAGCTATATCTTCTGGATGAGTTCCAGCTAGTTTAGTTGTGTTGGAAGCATCATCAGTTTCCAGTATTTTATACCAGAAAGAGTCTCCTTTTCCTTCTTCAATGGTTAATGAATATTCAAGAGGTTTTTTACCTAAAATAGAATAATTGGAAGGAAAATTTATTGAAAGAATGGGAGCGTCCCAGAAAATTGGAGATCTATCTACATTTCCAGCAGAACCTTCAATATAAATATATGGTGTATCTCCTATATTGTTATCATCTACATCTTTTTCAGTGTAATTGTCCCAATAATTACCTATTAGCGTATTATTCCAGAAGTTGGCATTCAAATTGCTGTCATCATAAGCATGGATACCGTTATTAATAAAAGAGTTGTTATAGAAGATATTATCTTTACATATGGAATCATTAATATATGCTCCATATAAAATATTATTTTTAAGTATATTTTCATGTATTGTATTATTTTCACTTTTTATTATTGCAATTCCAATTCCCCCATTATAGATGCACGTGTTATTTATCAAAGTTCCATTATTTGTATTTTCTAATCTAATTCCAGCGTCATAGGTTAAAGAACCAGAATTGGATACTGTACAGTTCTTAATTATAAAATAATCATTTTTAGAATTATTAATTAGAATACCATTATCGTCCCCACCAGCATCAACGATTACATTTTGTATTACATAAGGATCATCATAAGTCCCAGAACCAGTACACCAGTCATAAGTAGTATTTGTTTCGGTCCAGTTGCCATTTACGTGTATAAATGAAACATCTGGCCAATAATCAGATTTTTTTGGAGTATTATTGATGAAATCTTCTTTAGTCGAATTAATAGTAATAGAATTATCAGATTGGATATTTTGTAGATTTGAATTTGATATTAAAAATATTCCAATGGCAAAAGCTAATAAAATTATAATACGGATTTTATTATCAGATTTCTTGAAAATTTTTGAAATTTTCATTATTAACGCCAGAGGTCTTTTTTTTACAAATTTATAATTAAGTCAAATATTGAATTATCAATTTAGAATTCATTATCACTGTAATTTTGATGTTACTTTATTGGTTTTCATTAAAATTATTTATTGGACTTATATGTAAAATTACTGATAGGAACATTTATAAATGCTTACATCTTTGTATAATCATTTTTTTCATAGGAAAATAAGGAATCGAATATCTACATCCATTTTGAATATTGCTATTAATTTAATAGCTAATTTATCCAAAAATTAAAATAGAGTCTTAATTTCTAATTTAAAATGAAATATTTCAGCAACTTTTATATTGATATTTTTTAAAATTAGTTTTATAAATTTCAAAAAGATTTAACCAGATTATTTGAAAAAAAATTATAAAGCGAATCTTTTCCTTACATTTAAACAAAAATATTTATTCAGATACATTAAAGGCATTTTGAATAATCAATTTTGAAATGAATTTTCTTCTTAAATCGATTTAATTAAAAGAGTTCAATTATTTCTCGCCATATAAGAATAATTTAAGTAGACTTTTCATTAATTTTAGATTTTTCCTCAACTTCCTCAATCGAATTATATCCTATTTCTTGAAAAAGATGCAAAAATCTTTCTTGAGCTAAATTTCTGCCTTGTTCTTTAGCATTTGATATATCTCTAAAGTACAAATCAAGCGTTTCATCAGAATAAGTTTCCAATTCGCAAGAAAGATATATTTTAAAATTAGTAGAATGCTTTTTAAAAGTTAAGGGGTATTGAGTAATTAAATCATTCATCCAATCTCTTTCAATCCTTACAATGTCATTAATTATAGGATTATCTTTTAAAGGAGGAATTTGATTATTCATACGAGCATATTTTTCTGTAATGAGATTTCTATTATTATTCAATGCTTTTTTTAAATCTAATAGATAAGATTTTAAAGTGTTTTCAGAAAGAACATAATGAGTCATTTCTCTCATAATTTTAAAAGTCTTTGGGCGCTCTTGACAAAGAGAAGGTTGTAAACTCCTAACTCTCGTAAACATATCAAGCTCAATTTCAACTATCTGCTTTAATAATTTTCTACATTTTGAATTTATTTTCTCATTTGAATATTTCATTATAAAAAAGAATTTTTAAGATTATTTAAAGAAAGCTGAATAAATTGAAAGATTCTAAATTAATTATGGCATTTATAGGAACTATTTATCCTATGTTCTTCTTTATGCGAAACTTTTTTATAAAAACCAAGTTTATATATGTAGTAAATTAAGTTATAATTCTTTTAAATAGGGATATTTTAACTAATAAAAATAGGATTCAGAACTGGAGCTATGAAATTTCGATGTGATAAGTGCAGTTATGAATTTGAATTAGAGGATTTTCCAGATGAGGGTTTTGCGTGTCCTAATTGTAGTGCTACTGATGGTACATTTTCAATTGTTGACTAATGAAATTCTTTTTCTCTAATATATGAATATTTTCTTCAACTAATTTTCTTGAATTGATAAATAAATCACTAACTAATAAATTGCAAAATTCTTTTATATAATCTAAAAATAAGCAATTCTAGTTTATTTTCTTATTCTAAAGAGATGTTTTAAAAAAAGTATAGAAAATAAAAAATAAAAAAAAAAATTAGAATGGATCTTCTCATATTAAGATTTATTAAATCAATTTATTCTTTAATTTGTCTGGCATTATCCAACCCAGATAAAATTCTAGAGCGCTTGACACTAAAAGAATTCTAACTAATACAACTATTACTGGCTGAAAGAGAAAGAATGAATCTAAAATAGCGCATGCGGTATAAGTTAGAAACGCGATAACCAAGAATTTTCCTTTTAATTTCAATTCAGGGTCGTCTGCTTTTATAGATTGGTTGGCAAACAATAGAAACGTAATTACTGCAGTAATAAGGTAAAATAGAATCGTAAAACGATAAAATGGTCGATATACTGCAGAAAATGTTCGCTCAAAATAACCAATCATATTAACTCTGTCTGTAAAGAGAAAAATGAAAAATAGTATCTCAACTATAATAGCGATTATAGTATATAGGCCTACTATAAGTTTTTTCTTGTCAGTATACATAAAGTCGGTAAAGGTGATCAGCCAAAGTACAGCAATAATTGGAACAAAAGCAAATCCTATAATAAATCTAATTGCCTCGTCTAAGATTATATTGAAAAATAGTAAGACAAAAGCAATAGCACCATGCATCCAAGGAGTTGATAAACCGATCCATGTAAGTCCTACAAAGATATAATCTTTGCTGTGGAATTTAGAGTATTTTGAAAGTATCGTTAGTCCAACAATCACAGATACAATTACAAAAATTAAATTAAAAGTACCTGTTAAGATTTCGATTAATTCTAGTTCTATTTTTAAACACCCATATATTTAATTTTATTTTTATAATGATAAAACAATTGATTTTAAGCTATATAAAATTTTATTTGTAAATTTAAATCGTCTTTATTTTTAATAAAAACTATTTTTATAATCATTTTAATTTAATAATTGTTCATTTAATTCAAGATAATCCAATCAAAAAACTGGAGTAAATTTTGAATCTCTCAAGTGAATTCTTTTATATTATTATAAATTTTACATCTTTATATAATTAAATTTAGAAAATTAATTCTTGTAAGAAGATGACAGAGTGTAATCAAGATCAAATAAAAAAAAATTGTTCTTGTACTTATAGTACTTGTAGCAGATTAGGTAAGTGTTGTGAATGTATTCAATATCATCTGAAGATGAACGAATTACCTGGATGTGCATTTGCTAAGATCTCAAAAGAAGCGGAAAGTTCATACGATAGAAGCTTTGAATATTTTGCAAAATTAGTATTAGAAGAGAGATAAAATTTAGATAATAAGCAAAAAAATTTGTTTCTGGAAATAAATATATTTTAATACTTAACATTTTTTTATTATATTAGACGAGTGAGATATGGGGCTGACGGTTGGTTTAACCAGCTGAGGAACCTCGCCTCACATTCCAGGCAGGGAGTAGAAAACTGCTGTAGTGAGAACTGCATTTTAGCAACTGAAACGATACTGCCCTTGTATAAAAATTGATGATTTGGAAATAAGCCAAAGAAATTATACAAGGGAATGGTTGAAACGAGCTAAAACCCTGGTGCAAGGCCAAATGAAAGCTATGAGGGCTTGGAACGAGCTTTAGGTAGGCCGCATAGTTTGATGCCCCCCCTATTTTTTGGCAACGGAAAATGGGACAGAAAGGCGGGTATATATCTCAAGCGTCTATATATTTTATCTTTTTAAAAAATAATTTTTACATATATTATTAATGAGATTATTTTTAGTAGAACCAAATTAAAAATAATATAAAATAAAAAAAAAAGTAGATTATACTAATTTAGAAAAAGATCGATATTAGTCCTGCTCCACCGTTAAATCCTAAGAGAAATCCCATAAATATTGAGGCAGTTAACGACATCACGACTAATAAGGTATTGATACTTGGTCCTGCTGTATCTTTGAATGGATCCCCTACTGTATCTCCAGTGATGGAAGCTTTGTGAGTATCCGTGCCCTTGCCACCCAGGTTTCCGTCTTCTATCCATTTCTTCGCGTTGTCCCAGCTACCTCCTGCATTTGACATAAATATAGCAAACACGAATCCAGATAAAATAGACCCTGCTAAAAATGCACCTAATGCAGCAACGCCAAAGACTACTCCGACAGCTAAGGGTATAAGAATCGATATAATACTAGGTACAATCAATTCTCTTAGAGCCCCTTTGGTAGCGATATCAATACATTTATTGAAATCAGCTGGTTCTTCACCCGTTAATATTTTAGGATTTGCTTCAAATTGTCTTCTAATTTCTAATACCATTTTTCCAGCATTTCTTTGGACAGCAAGAACCAACATAGCAGAAAAAATGGCAGGAGCAATGACTCCTATAAAAGCGCCTATCAAAACACGTACAGAAATTAAATCAATTACTTCAATACCTGCTTCGTGTGCGTAAGAAAACATTAATGCTAATACGGTTAAATTAGCAGCACCAATAGCAAAACCTTTAGTAATTGCTTTAGCTGTATTACCTGCCATATCCAATCGATCAGCAGTACTGATAACATCATCGCCTAAATCTCCTTGTTCAGCAATTCCTCGAGCATTATCAACAATTGGGCCATATGCATCATTAGATACAATAGTTCCTACAATTGCAAGCATGCCAACAGCTGCCATACCTACTCCAAGAATTCCTTCGAGCATATAAGCAATAGCCATAGCTATTACGATACCTATGGCCGGAGGCGCAACACTAAGAAGACCATATGAGAAACCGCTGAGAATAACTACAGCATCGCCTTCTTGGGCAGCGTGAGCTATATTTGAAGTAGGTTTTTTGTCTTCTCGAGTATAATAGTCGCTAGTAAAGCCAATAACAATTCCACTCAATAGACCTATAACAGTCGCAGCCCATATCCTCCATAATCTAGCTATTACAGAAGGTGTTTCTCCTGAAGCTATTATATAAGTTACCAAGGCAGCTAAAGCAGCAAATATAAGCGTTGCCAGGTAAGTCCCTGAATTTAATGCTTTTCCTGGTTGCTCAGAACCCCGCCATTTTATAATCAAGATTCCCAGTAACGAAGAGATCAGACCAACTCCGCATAATATAAGAGGTAATATTATGAACAATGGTAATGAAGGTCCTACTATTAAAGCCGCTGCTAATATCATTGCAGCTACAATAGAAGCAACGTAAGAGTCAAATAGATCACTACCCATTCCTGCAATGTCACCTACATTATCACCTACATTATCAGCAATTGTAGCAGGATTTCGAGGATCATCTTCAGGAAGTTTATACTCTGCTTTTCCAACAAGATCAGCTCCAACATCAGCAGTCTTTGTATATATACCTCCACCACATTTCATAAATAGAGCAACACTGCTAGCTCCAAAACTAAAACCTAATACTACCATAGGAGATAAAAATATCATGTATACTATGGAGACACCAATAAGAGCCGCACCGACTACAGCAAGACCCATAACCGCGCCCCCAAAAAATGCTACATCAAAACCCGCTTTAGTGCCCTTAGTGCAAGCTTGAGCAGATCTCGTATTTGCTTTTACTCCTACTTTCATACCTACCCATCCAGCCCACATAGAACATACTGCTCCTACAACATACGCCGTACTCTGTTCCCAGTTTAATAGTAAAAATAACCTATTTTGCTTTTCAAGAGGAGATGGTAAAAAGAGTAATGCTATCGCAAGAACGGTTACGAAGATTCCCAAAGTCAGATATTGTCGCTTAATGAATGTTCCAGCGCCTGATTCAATGTATCCGGCAACTTCAACCATTCTTTCATTGCCCGGATCAGCTTTCATAACTTTTTTAGCGAAGTAGATTGCCATTAATATGCTTAAGACACCAGCTATTAAAGCTATGTAAATATAGATTGGTACTATCATATTTTCACATCATTTTTTTAAGTTTTTGTAAAAAATTTTCAAATTAAATAATTATATTTTAAACTATTTGCTGAAGACATTAAAATATTTTTACTTTTTTAAGATTCTTTTTCTTGAAATAAGATTATTTAATCTTTTGAAGCAATAATTATTAAAATTAAAATAATAGATTTTATTAGTTATTTGGTATTATACGATTTCTTTTCTTAAAACCAGTATTATACAAATACGTAAGAACTACGATTTTATAATCTTCTTTTTTAAAAAATTCTAAACACTATTCTTAAGGTTGGTCCAAACATATCTAAACAAATCATTCCAAAAAATATAGTATCCCAATAAAAATTATATGGAAATATATTCCAAACCTCTATTTTAGACCATTCCGATGTATCTTTTTGAATCGCCTCTACTAAATCAATAAGCCCCTTTTCACCGTATGAATAGATAAAATTAGCTAAATCCCAAATCTCTAATCTAAAAGACTTTTCTGAATAACCTAAAACTAATTGAACGTCTTTTAAAGCGCATTTCAAGTTCTTCCAACATAAAGATCCAATATCTCTCCAAGCGTTTAATATTATTATATCTCCATCATTTAAAACTCTAAATGCGTCTAAAAGTTGATTTCTACCAAAAGTATTTCTACGATATATCATATAAGCCATATCTGCTTCATCATCGAACATTAATCCGGAAAAAGTTGAGAGATCAATGTCATTATCTTTTAAATCTAAACCTTGAGAGAAATCAGTAGTGATTCGGATTTTTAAATCGTATTCTTTTTGTATATAATTATTGAATTTCTGAAATTCTTCTTGAACTTCGTAATATTCGTTTAACTTGTTTACATTCTTTATATTTAGACCATAATGTGGGAATGCGTTCTTGGGAGGAGCTTCCATATCGTATACAAGGGTAGTTATTGTGTTGTTTAAAAAATCATGATCCTGTAGATAATCAAGAACTTCCTCAACTTCATCCTTAAAGCTTTCAAAAGTCCAAATATTCGTGTAGGCATATTTAATAGGATTGATTGAGAGATGAACCTCGATTCCATACTCTTTACATCGGTTTAGGTTCTTTACGAGTTTACTTTCTAGTTTGTTTTCAGTAAGTCCATAAATAAAATAAACATCCGCTTCTGCTAATTTTTTTAATGTTTTATTAGACACATATTCAGGTTCATTAATATTATCGTCATTTAAAGATTGCCCGTAGGTCCAAATTCCAAAATCTCGATGAGGTTTTTGATTAAATTCGGTATTGGTAAAGAAATTTCCATTTTCCATAATATAGATTGGATAGGGTAAAACAATTATACTAATAGAGCAATATAACCATATAATGAAAATATTCTTGTAGGACTTCTTTCTAGAAAAGAAATATTTCCCGTTATTGAAAGTGGATTTAACCTTTTTTTTTATTTTTGAACCAACGACAGTTAAATAGTTAAATTTTATCGTTAAAATAAAATAGACCAGAGTACCTAGAAGAAGAATTAAAAATATAATAATTAATGAAAAATTATAACGCAAAGTATTAAGTATTAATCCAGAAATTAAATTAATTAGAACTATAAATACCAATATTGTTAAAAATTTGAAGTTTTTAATTTTACCTGGTTTAAGGGGAAAAAAAACGTATTTTGAAAGCAAAATAATAATAAATCCAAATATAACTATACCTATAAACGAGAGAGATTTAATTTCAATTATAAAATATATTAAAGGAAAGATTAAATAGGAAAAAATTATGTAGAGTCGCGTGCCAATAATTAAATTCTGATTAATTCGAAAATTTTTTAGATTCTTTAATTTCTGATTCCATTTATCTAGCTTAAATAACCACATTATAAATAATTAAGATTTTTTTAATGACTAATTATAAAATAAATTACAATTTTTTCAACTAATAGAAAAAGAATTATTTTACTTCAAACTTGATTTTCTCTATTTTCTTTTTTATGATTTTTAATATAATTTGGCTGATGAGCTTTTTCACACCTTCTTCGTGACGCCCAATTCTCCCAAGTAACTTCAAGAATTCTTTCAACTTCATCCTCGTCTAACTGCTTCTTGATATTATCCTTATGTTCTCTCATTTATACTCACTATATAAAAATTAAAATGAGCATAAAAGATTTTTTAATTTCCTTTATATTAGAGTTAGAGTTTGATAGAGTATTATTTAAGGATGAATCATTATTGAAATCAAATAGAATTTAGGTATTAAAATAGATAAAATCGTGTTAAACCTTACTAGATTATTCTATT
>JBHLLE010000083.1:0-9266 GCA_048885945.1 Candidatus Hermodarchaeota archaeon
GCTCTTCCGATCTTGATAATGTTATCGTTATCAACTGCTAATCTTTGCCATAAATGTGGAGATTCGTAATCAACTACTCGATTGAAATTGATTATATAATTTACATTTTTTCTTGCTAAGTTTAACCTCTGGGTCCTTGTTTTATCCACATTTTTATTATTTAAAAATAAATCAGTAGTTTCAAATTTTATTTTAAAATAGTATGCATCGAATTCTTCTGTATAATAAATATCAACTATTTTAATACCTATAAATCCAAATAGCGCAACAGTTATTTTGACATTGGCGAATTGTAAGTATTTATAGACACTCGTATGTTCGATTATTCCATGATATCCTTTTTTACTCTCATTCATAAAGATTTGAATGGTGATATTTTTTGGTAATTTAGAGTTTAAATAATACTTTCTTATTCTTTCAAAATTATCTTCTAAACTTTTAATATTATTGACATCCATGTTTCTAAAACTAAAATGAGTCGTTTTAAAGAAGAATTTGCTATTAATGATAGAGTCAATAGGGGCAAATGCTCCCAAAATTTGAGCAGCTTCTGCATACGGACCAAATGAAATAATAGTATTCTTATACATATTATTTATTTCACTATCAACAAGTCTATCAAAATCTTCAAGAGTCTTACCTTTTTCGAAGATAGTCAACACATTTTCCATTACTTTACAATAAAAAGAGGAAAGACTTTTATAAGTCTCGTCATTAGGTTTTTTTTTATGCATTATATTTACATATCTTATAATCCAATCTTTAAGGGCGGGAGAAATAGAAATGGTCTGTTGAGTGGTCTTTTTATTAGATAGGTACTTCTTTGGTGTCATTTATTTACATAGTTTGTAATTTTATATCTATTATGATAAATTAATTATTAGATAAAAACTTTTAAAAATTTTTTTCTCTAGGGATTAAAAATTAATCTATCAGATTTTTTAAAAATTTTAGAAATACATTTCACCCAAAATATATCTTAACTATTTAAATCTTTACGCAAGTATTTTATCTATGTATAAGAGAGTGGTTTTAAATTGATTTAATCCTAACATTATCATTTAAATAGGGAGAAGAAATATCATATAATGGTAGAGTTGTCATTAATATTTTTGATTACTCTTGCCTGCGAGACCTTAAAAGACAAAATGGAGGAGGAGGGCAAAATCAATTTTGTATCTTTTTAGAGACATACGGTCCGTCATATGCGTATCCTAACTTAAAAAACCAATCTTTTGCCCCAATCCCACTTATTACGGCTAATTTCTTTGCATTATAGTCTTCAACGCAAATTTTTTCAGCAGTTTCTAACAACAGTTTACCATAACCTCTATGTTGAATTTGAGTATATCTATTAGGTTTAAAATCTTTGGGAACTAATTCTCCTACTACTTTGATTTCTCTTACAATTAAGGTTTTTCCATCGTTTAATTCTGACCTGTGAGCAAATTCAGAAGGGTTTCTTAGGCGCAAATATCCTACCAAGTAATTTTCTTTCTTATTTTCGTAGGATAGAAATATTTCATTACCTTGAGAAGCTTCGTAATCTAATCGATATAGTTTTATATCGTCGAAAGAAGTCTCCTCAATATTTTCCTTTCTTTTGCTAATTCCATATTCGCGACATCTTATACATTTGCATGTTTCTTCTAATTCTTTTAGTCTTTTCTGAACTAACTGCCTTAAATTACTATTTTTGCATCCCGCCTCGATTAACGTAGCGGGAATATCTCTCATAATTCTTTGAATTCTAACATAAGGGGGAAGATTTATCTTAGCAGTTGCAATTAAGTTAATAAGTTCTTCGTTCGAATAAGGAGAATATTCGCCTTTTTTCCACCAATTATATAATTCAGTACCTTTTATTATAAGCGTAGGATATATCTTCAACATATCAGGACGATAATCTGAATCAGAAAACAATTCATTAAATAACTCCAGATCTTTAGAATAGTTTGATCCGGGCAAGTTGGGCATAATGTGAGCGTTTATCTTCAAGCCCGCGTCCTTCGCAATCCTTATTGCCTCGATACTGTCTAAAGTTGTGTGTCCTCTTTTTACTAAACTAAATATATCGTTATATACCGTTTGAATTCCGAGTTCTACGCGAGTAGTTCCATAGCTTAGCAATCTGTCGACATCCTCTTGTTTACAATAATCTGGTCGCGTTTCGATAGTTATTCCTATGACTCTTCTTTTAGATTTTTCTGCCAACTTCTTTGCTTTTTCTAAACTTTCGACTTTTTGTTCGATTATTCCTTCTAAGGCGCCCTTTACGAAATCTTTTTGATAGAAACGATCAGTTGATAGGAACGTTCCTCCCATGACGATGAGTTCTATCTTATCAACTTTATGGCCAATTGCTTCTAAATCTCGTATTCGGCTTTGAACTTGTAAGTAAGGATCGTAATTATTATGAATAGACCGCATCGCTGCTGGTTCTTTCCCCGTATAAGATTGAGCAACTTTTTCATCTGGTTGCGAATCTTGTCCCGGGCAAAATACACAAGTTCCCGGGCAGGGGAGAGGTTTTGTCATTATAGCAATTACTGAGACTCCAGATAAAGTTCTAGTTTTTCTCCTTTTTAAAATGGGAGTTATGATCTTTTTTTCTTCAGGAGTTGCGAAATCTAAGATTGTTGCATTTTTTATTACTCGATTAGATTGATACTTTTTACCAATCCATCCTTTAAGATTCGTTATTTTATCGCGAGTTGTATCAGGATGTTTAATTAGATAATTTATAACTTCTCTCGAGATTTTCTTAACAATTTCAGTGTTTGTGTTCTCCAAAGTTCTGATTTTAAAAATAATTAATTTAATGCTATTAAGAATAATATTGCTCAGAGAAACGTATATTCTTTATAGAAATTATATTTTTCGATTTAATTTTAGAAATTACTTTACGATATGTTTTAATTAATTTCAATTTTTAATAGAAATTTATTGCTGATTTTATTGGGAGGAGTTCGTTAAATTATTAATTATTTTGAAAAATCAATTAAATCCTCTTTAATTTTCATATTATTTAAAATCTTTTCTGCCTCTTGAACCATTCTATTAATCATCTCCTTTACAGAGAGGATTTCTTTATGAATTGGAATAGCCATAGACATATCGGTGTATTGTGGTCTCTTAGATTTAAAATGCAAGACTTTTTCGATAAATTCGGGATTAAAACAATCGGTATTTAATATTTTTTTTTTCCAGGTTTCAGGAATCGGACTTTCTTTGGTAGGGAGAAAGGCAGTACACATGTGGACTGCTTGAGCCCCTAGGATTAAAGCGGCTACCATTCCTTTTCCATCACTGATCCCTCCCGATGCAATAAGAGGTTTTTTTAAGAATCGCTTAGCGTTTACCATATTGATTAAAAGAGTATTTTGTTTTGGATTCTTTAAACCACCTCCTTCAAGACCAGTTAAAATCACCGCATCAGCACCCATTTTTTCTCCTGATATTGCGTGTCTTATAGTGGTAGCTTTGTGAATCCATATCATCCCATTTTCCTTGATTTTTTTTCCAAAATCATCTGCTCGAAATGCTGCAGTGATTATTGTTTTTATTCCTTCATCTAATGCGATATTTAAGTAATCGTAAAAGGGATGCGTTGGTGTGAGAGCACTATCGAGAGAAAAATTAATACCAAAGGGATTTTTTGTGTTATTTTTTATGTATTCGATCGTATTTCGAAATTTAGTTTTATTAGAATAAGCCGATGCAGTCAAAACTCCAAAGGCCCCGGCTTGACTTAAAGCTGCGGTTAGTTCTTTATTGTCGTAACCCGCAAATGCTCCCAACACGATAGGATACTGACAACCTATCATTTCAGTAATCTTTGTTTTCCACTTCATTGTTACCATAATTATAGATTTTATTATTCTATAAAAAAAAGTTAGATGTTATAAAATAAAAATTTCTAAAAATTTTTTGGTTATACTCGATTCCATTTTTTGTAAGAATATGAACGAGTTTGTTATAAATCAATTTTTAAAATTAAAACTAGAAGATAACAAGACTATCATCTACATTAACAATAAAAGGTTCATACAATGTAGATATTTATTATTAAACAGTCCATCTGAGAACTATCAACAAAGTATAGATATCAATCAAGATAATTCAGTTGATCGTCAAGCTGAAAGTTTAGACCATTCTTTGGAACGAGACGATCAAATATTAGTTGAAATACCTCCTGAAACCGAGTTTTGGGCTCATTCGTCTAACTTACAAGCGTGGTACGAAAATAATTACGATACTCAAGTCCTTCATTCAAATTTAGCTTTTCCCATGCTTAAAAAATTAGCTAAAGCTGGAGATAAAATAGCTAAACACGTTTTTGAAAACGAGATAATAAAAAGGTTTAGAAGCGGTAATTTAAACGTTATGACTTTCTTAGTAAAAGAAGGTTATTTGGATTATTTAAGTATAGATAAATCAGAAGAATTGTATCAAGAATTAAATTTTGAAACGTATAAAAAATTACAAAAACGCTTGCGAAAAGCTAGTAAAAACAAAGAGGGTTTTGTTATTTAATTATTCTTGAGTTTTCACGATATATTTTTAATACCTACGCATTAGGATTTCTCCAGTAAAACTTTCCCCGTTTCGAGGTTTTGGATATTTCACCGTCTCGAAGGAGTTTCTTTATTTTCGTTTTCAACAGTTCCTTATCTAGAGCACTTGTTAGATCCATTTCTGTGGTAATTTGCGAAAAACTCTTCCATTGAGGGGTCATAACATTTAATACGCTTTCTTTCGAGATCTTTGGTTTCTTTTTAGGGGGTTCGATATGTTCTAGCTGTGAAATCCACGAGATAGAGGGATCGTAGTGGTCGTTATCAGAACGCGAAAGACGCCCCGTAACTCGTATCCATTGCCCAACTTTCGGTAAAAATCCGTATTCGTATAGTTTATTGGTATTTATTAACACCGAGTAATAATCTACTCCCACTTGGACTCGGAGCGAACGATAACCGTAAGTGTAATTACGTCGAATTTTCTTACGACCGTCCCTTACTTCGATGATTAAGCCCTCGATGGTAACTTCTCCTTTTTCTTTTATCAAATGCTGGCAAACTCCAAGTTTTTTTACTTGTTGTAATCTTAATTCTTTTTAATCAATAGAGATTTTCTTTCCAGTTATATCTCTTTTATATTTTCCAAAATCATCTAATTTTCTTAAAGTTTCAGAATTAAAAATGGGTCCGTCTTTGCAAACCAATAATCCTAGTGGATCTAAAGCGCATAATCCACAAAGACCACAACCACATCTCATCATTCTTTCGAGGCTAGCATATAGTTCGATGTGATATCTCTCACAGATTTTAAAGACAGCGTGCATCATTTTTTCGGGACCACATGTATACACAACTGAATTAGCAAGGCCTTTCTCAGGTAAATCTTTAATTACATTTTCAAAAGTAGTGGAAGCAAATCCTTTTTGACCGTAGCTTCCATCGTCAGTACAGTAAAAAACTTCGGAGTCTTCAAACGATAAGTTCGTAAATTCATCTATATGAATTATTTCATCGTGCATTTTAGCCCCAATAATTACATTATAAGAGTATGCTTTTTGTTTTAAATTTATAGCTAAGAATCTCAAAGCAGCAATTCCAATTCCGCCTCCTATTAAAAAGATCTTTTTATTTTTATCAGGAGGAAGTTCAAAATAGTTGCCTAAAGGACCCCGGATACCTATATAATCACCTATCTTTAACTCGTGTAGTGCTTGCGTACATTCTCCTACATTCTTAACGGTAATAGCCCATTGTCCTTTCGCATTACAACCAGAGATCGACATGGGAACCTCATCTATACCAGGAACCCATACCATTACAAATTGTCCAGGTTTAGGTGAGAGGAGTTCATTTAAATCGTCTGGTTTCATAGTAAATAGAAAGGTTTTAACTCCTTTACAATCGTTTATAATTCTCTCTATCTTCACTGTTTTGATAGTACTTTTAGTCAAAATCAGGCACCTCTTGATTTTTATATCGATGAGCTAACCCTTTTATTTCGTCAATTGAATTGTAATTGTGTTCTTTAAGATAATTTGTCAATCCTTCGTTAATTTTAGAAATTATCTCAACTCCTTGGTATAAGGCGGTACCAATTTGTACTGCCGAAGCACCTGCTAAAAAAAACTCGATAGCATCTTCCCAAGAATCAACTCCTCCACAACCAACGATAGGAACGCTTAAACATTTAAATAAATCGTACACTCTTTTTATTGCTATGGGATGGATTGCCCTACCTGAGAGCCCTCCACTTCCATGAGATAAGATAGGTCGTTTAGTATTCACGTCTATCTTCATTGCTGCTATCGTATTTATTGCAACCACTCCATCGGCACCTCCTTTCTCCGCAACTAAAGCTATTTCGTTGAGATTTGTCACATTGGGATTTAATTTTACAAAAAGGGGAATTGATAGTTCCTGTTTTAGAAATTTCACGATATCGTAAGTCAAATCCTTATCAATGCCAATAGAAGAGACTTCCGCGTGTGGACACGATATATTGATTTCAATCGCATCTGCCCCCGCTTGTTCGGCTTTTATAGCCACCTCTAAATATTTTTCGTTCGTATCTCCAAAAACGCTCACTATTAAAGGAACTTGATACTCTTTTGCCTTTTTTATCTCTAAAACAAACTCGTCGATTCCTGGATTTCCCAGTCCTACACTGTTCATAAACGTTCCAGGATAAATTTCAATAATCGAAGGATTTTTATACCCCTTTCTAGATTGGGGTCCAATAGATTTTGTAATAACCGCCCCAGCTCCCGCGTTTATGACTCGTCTCATAGAAGAAAAAGACACTCCTAAGATTCCAGATGCTAATATTATAGGAGATTTTAGAACTAAACCAGAAAGATTTGTTTCTAGCATTTTTTTTAAACAATAATGCTTACTATTATATAATTATTTTTGTAAGAGAAAATATAAATTCTTATGAATTAATAGAATTATAAAAATGAAATGCTATATTACGGACACGCTAGTGGGAATTTTTGCGTTCGACGAAACGGGTACTACGGTCAATTTTATCGATTTTGAGAACGACGATCAAAAAACTATTGAGTTTTTTCAGTCGTTAGAATCTGAAGAAATAAAAAAGGAATACGAGGATTTTCTTTTTGAACTTAAAAACACTGGTTTTGACGAATTTGTTTTTGATAACAAACAATTGGAAAGTTTAACTTCCGAAAAATTAGGGTATACAACGATGCTTGAACCAAATTCTCTGGAATTTAAAAATTATAGATTTAATTTGGAAGATCATCTAAGGAACATTGGTCTATCCTTATCAAAAGAACAAATTTTAGAGAAATTTAAAAGGGTTAACGAACAGCTCATAAAAAGGAAAGTAAGTCAAGCTGGAGAGCAAAGCGATACTATCATCATGCAGATTATTGAAACGACAGATCTTTTAAAAAAATCAATAAGTTTGTTTTCAAACCGGTTAAGAGAATGGTACGGATTGCATTTTCCAGAATTAACTGATAAATTAATTGAGGATAATATCCAACTCGCGAAATTAATAAAAATTTTAGGCAATAGAGAAAATTATACTTCTACGAATCTCAATCAAAATTTTGAGTATAGCGAGAATTTAACAGATATATTAGTTAAAAAAGCCTCCGAATCAATGGGTGCTAATTTCGATCTTAAAATCGTACAAGATTATGGAGATCAAATTCTCTCTTTAGATGCCTACAGAGACGAGTTAGAAATTTATTTAGAAGAGTTGATGGAGAAAACAGCCCCAAATCTCAACGCAATAGTTGGGGCGTTAATTGGAGCTAAATTAATTGCAAAAGCAGGGAGTCTAAAAAAACTCGCGTATATGCCCGCGTCCAGAATTCAATTATTAGGTGCTGAGAAAGCTTTGTACCGATTTTTGAAAACAGGAGAAAAAAGACCTAAACACGGGTTAATCTTTCAATGGAGACAAATACGTGGAAGTAAACCTTGGCTTAGGGGTAAGATCTCGCGGACAATCGCGGGTAAAATTGGATTAGCTTCTAAGATAGATTATTTTGGTGGAGAATATATGGGTGATATTCTATTAAAAGATATTGAAGAAAAAATAAAGGAAATCGAATTAAAGTATCCAAATCCCCCTAAAAAAAAGACTGAGCCAAAGAGACCGGTAAAGAAGGGGAAAGGATACAAGAAAAAGAAACAAAGAAGATGAAAATTAAGAGATAAAAACTATTTTTTAAAAGTAACTTCGTCAATAGAAAATGGCGGAATAAAACAACTATTTACTGATTTATTAAATATATAGACAAAATTCATTTATGATAATAATTGTTTTCTTATTGAACAAAACAATAATATGAAAAAATGAAAGTCCCATTCAATATTGATTTAAAAGGAAAAGTTGCAGTCGTAACTGGTGGCGGAGGGGTGCTTTGTGGACACTTCTCACAAGCGCTTGGATTATGCGGAGCGAAAGTAGCAGTTCTTGATTTGCGTAAAGAAGCGGCAGACAAAGTTGCTGATAAGATTAACGCAAGTGGTGGAACTTCTATAGGACTTGAGGCAGACGTTTTAAAACTAGAAAGTTTGCTAAAAGCTGAAGAAAAAATAAGAGAAGAATTTGGTCCTTGTAATATACTTATTAATGGAGCAGGAGGCAACCATCCAAAAGGAACCACATCAAACGAATACCTAACTCTTGAAGATTTAAAAAGCAAACAAGAAGGATTGACTACTTTTTTTGACTTGCATTTAGAAGGATTTGAATTTGTTTTTAATTTAAATTTTATTGGAACTCTACTCCCAACTCAGGTATTTGCAAAAAACATGATAAATCAAAAAGGAGCAGTGATTATAAATATTTCGTCTATGAATTCGTTTCGTCCTTTAACTAAAATTCCTGCGTATAGCGCCGCAAAAGCAGCAGTAAGTAATTTTACCAAATGGTTAGCCGTTCATTTTTCTAAAGTGGGTATTAGAGTAAATGCCATTGCACCAGGATTTTTTCTGACCGAACAAAATCGCTCTTTGTTAATGAAAGAGGATGGATCGTATACCAATAGAGCTAAAAAAATAATAAGTCACACTCCTCTACAGCGCTTTGGGGAGCCTGAAGATTTACTTGGAACTTTTTTGTGGCTAGTAGACGAGCAAGCGTCTGGTTTTGTTAATGGAATTGTAGTGCCTGTAGATGGAGGATTTTCCGCATATTCGGGAGTTTAATGAGTAAAATATTGAGAAAAAAAGAATTTTGTATTAAAAGGTGAAAAAAAAAATAGA
>JBHLLE010000084.1:0-9204 GCA_048885945.1 Candidatus Hermodarchaeota archaeon
ACAAATCTCTTATTAAACTCCCAATTTTATGATATTATTAATTTTCTAAGGAAAAAAATAGCAACTCGAAAAGAAATTGGAGAGAATAACCAAGAGATAGTAGATCTTGATAAAAAATTAAAGCTACTTTTAGATTTGAAAATCATTCATATATACAAAGATGTAGAGGAAGTGGAATATTATGCTTTATTAAATGATTTTTTCATTGAACTATTAACTCCAGAGTACATTTTAACACTAATAAGGTTCTCTCATATCAATAATTTAAGATCAAAAGAAGTATTAAATCAATATCTTAATTTATTAGAAAAATCGTATAAAGAATAAATCACGCTTTATATCTTTTTAAATTGACTTTTTAAAGAAAAAGATATTATTAAATTTTATTTTGATCTATGTTTTAATCATGATATTTATTGAATATTCATTTGAAACCCAAGTTTCTGGGTTTTTAACTCTCATTGCTGTTATGTTTTCACTTTTTTTAGGATTAAATGTTTTAAAAAGGGCAATTAACACTCATGAAAGAATCTTATATTTATTTTCTTTAACTCTGATATGTGCATTTACACCATGGTATCCTACTGCTTTTGGTTATTTATATTGGATATTTACTAATCAGAGTCTTAGTTATGAATTTTATATAATATTAGGATTAGCATTTTCTCCAATAGGTATTGTCCCATGGATAGATATTTACATGTCAAAGGTTTTTCCCAAAAAAAGAAACCTAGTTTTAATTAGTTATACAATTTTTTCTGTAGTGTTTGAAATTTATTTATTCTACTATCTTCTCTTTGCTCCTAATGCACCAGTGCAGCCTTTATTAGGAACTGTTACAGAATTACGAACAGAATTTAAAGGATTTTTACTTTGGTATGCATTAATTTCAGTTTTGATTGTTTGTTTAGCAGGAATCCATTTTGGATATATATCCTTAAAACAATCTACAAAAGGTGAGATTCAATGGAAAGGGAAGTTTCTAATTGTCGGTTTTATTTTGTTTCTATTAGAACTGATTTTAGATTCAATTTTACCATCTTCTTTAATCGTTGTTATAATAGTTTTACGTATTCTTCTAATAATTGTAATAATAGTCCTATATATTGGATTTCTATTACCAGATTGGATAAAAAACCGACTTTCATTAAAAGAATAATCAGAATCCTTATTCTTTTTTTTTTAACTTAATTCTAAAAACAAAAAAAAAGTTAATTATACTTATAAATTACTCATTTTAAAGTATAAATCAAGCTTATCTCTGAAATTATCAAAAAAAGAAACATCACCATCCCAATTTTCAATATCTTCAGGTTTATAAAGATCTTCAAAAATTTGAGTTATTAAATTGCATATCTTTTTTATTTTTTTTTCTTTAATTTTGGGGTCAGATCGACATACGACTAATGCATTTCCATTTAAAGAAGACTTTAAAATATATTTGTTTTTCTCTAATATAAAACTAGTTAATCCCTCTTCAGTTAAACTTTCACTATAGGATTTAATCGCGGAGATAAAACTTCCCATTAAATATTTATTTAGACTCTCTTTATGACCTATTTCAATTATAGGAATTCCTGCTTTTGAAAAGATCCATAATTCCTTAATAATTGAAAACATAATTTATCTTTTTTTTCTATAGTTCAATTGCTTTATTATTTTGATTTTGACTCTATTAATATGAGTTTATAGGTTTTATATCCTAAGTTTATAATTAACGCAACAAATATACTTCCAAAAATATACACTATGGCAACCATAATAATAATCAGTTCTGAGAGTTCAAGAAATAAAAATACTATATTAAATGCGTAACCAATTAAGAATAATATAATTAGCGATTGAATGGCAATCCATTTCTTCATTATTTTTGCTCCTGGAAATAGTTCTTTTATTTTCTGCACAATAATCAGACTGTAGATAAAAAAAATTATTCCTCCTATTGAGCAAACCAAACTTAAGTAAAAAATCCAATCATAAGCCACTTTTTAATCCCTTCTAAATGAAGATAATTTATTTAATTGTATATGTTTTTTAATTTAAAAATATTCGAATTTTGAAATATTAACTAACTTACCTAATAATAACCTTAACTTTTATAAATATACCTTTAATTGAAAAAGATTTATTTATTTTATAATGGAAGAATTATTTAATCATCAACAGAAATATGATAGATATGAATAATAAGATTGTTCGGATTGAACTAACTCCTTTACAAGTACCTTTTAAAGAGGCTGTGCGAAAGGCTATGGGAGAGGGAGAAGGGGCGTTGGGAATGGCCATTCCTGCAGAAGAAGCATGGCTTGGGGGAGACTTTGTTATAGTAAAGCTAATCTGCCAAGACGGTACAGAGGGATTAGGGGAATCCTTTGTATGGCTCCCAGAAAGTGGGGTATCTCCAGAACAAATTATTGATGCGATAAAGGGAGGTAAAAGTACTTTTGGATTGGCAAATTACCTACTCGGAGAGAGTCCTTTTAATATTCAAAAAATTAATTTTAGAATGGATAGTAACATAGCTAGAAGTGATAATGCAAAAGGTCTTCTAGATATGGCTTGTTATGATTTAATGGGTAAGCTTACTAATCTACCCGCATGTTGCTTCATGGGAGGAAGAAATGTAGAAGAAATTCCACTTGCAGCACTTATTCCATTAGGATCTCCAATGCTAATGCGGGGTATTGCCAGAAGTTATTTTAAAAAAGGATATAGAACTTTAAGGTTAAAATTAGGGAAGAGTATTAAAGAGGATATGGAAATATGTCAGGTAATTAGAAAAACATTTGGTTCTAAAGTTCGTCTACGAGTTGATTACAATCAAGCTTATTCCCCTTCGCAAGCAGTCAAGGCAATTAAATCCATCGAACCATTTGGCATTGGTTACGCAGAACAACCCGTTAAAATTGACGATTATTTAGGTATGGCGTATGTTCAGAAAAGAGTGGATACTCCATTAATGGCTCATGAGGGTTATGTTTCGCTAAAGGATTTCATCACACTTGTGGAATTAAACGCAGTTGAGGTTTTTGGAATAAATTCGGAGAGACCCGGTGGAGTTACAAAAGCTCTCATAGGTTTAGATTACGCAATAAGTAAAGGACTTAGCGTTGTATTGCACAATCAACCTTTAGGAATTGCTTCAGCTATGCATATTCATTTTCATGCGGGAAGATACTATTCTATTGAACATGCAACCGAACTTTTTGGACAAGAAATGATGGAAGATGATCTCATAAAAGAACCTTTAGATTACAGTAATGGTACTGCAAAAGTACCTAAAAAACCAGGATGGGGCATAGAACTCGATGAAAAGGCTCTAGAAAAATATGCTACGGCTCCAACAACCACAATTGAAAAGAAATAATAAGATTCTTATCATAAACTATTTATAAAATTTTTATATATTTATTTAGAGAATTATAATTATGAGTAATTCAGAAAAAGATCAAGAAATAAAGTATTCGAATTTAGAAGGAATATCATATAGTCTCGGGGGATTCTTTGATAACTTTTTAACCGCTGCATTTACCATTAGAATTATTGGTTATTATGAGGATGAATTACTTTTACCAATTATATTTATTGGAATTGCCTTCTTTATCTATGGTTTATGGAACATGGTTAACGATCCACTCGCAGGTTTTTTATCTGACAGAACTACTAAATTTACGAAACGATGGGGTCGGCGATTTCCATGGTTTTTAGCTTCTGCTTTTCCTTTAGCAATTTTCTATTTTGTTATATTCACAGTTCCCTTTACGGATCATCTTGGAATATTTTTATGGCTCTTGATAACTATATGTATTTTTGACTTATTTTTTTCATTTTGGATGACCAATTGGCTAGCTCTTTTTCCAGATAAATTCCGATCGCATAAAGAACGAACTAAAATTGGTGGTTATACAACAATTTTAGGATTGTTAGGAATGACTTTTGGAATGTTGATACCACCATTATTCATAACCTATGGTATTAAGGAAACTTATATAATAGCCGCTTTAGTAGTTTCAATAATCGGGATATTTATTGTATTTGGTATGATTACTGGGATGCGAGAAGATAAAGAGTTAAGGGAAAAATATTTCTTAATTTCAAGCGAACCGGGGGAACAACAATCTTTTTTAAAAATTATGAAATATGCTTTAAAGCAAAAGAATTTTGTAGTATATTTAATTGCTTATTTAGCAGTTATTGTCATGATGGTATTAACATTAAGTTCTGTATATTATCTGGTTCGATATATATTAGTTATGGAAGCAGAAGTAGAGATATATGTAATGGCAGCGTTTCTTATAGGAGTTTTAATTTCTGTCCCTTTATGGATTAAGTTAAGTCGTAGCTTTGGAAATCGTAAAATATATTTATGGGGATGCCTCTTAACCGCGATAGCTCTTATTCCTTTTTTATTTATAGCAGATTTAATTACTGTTCTTATATTTTCGTTAATCTTAGGTTTTAGTATGGGTTCTGTTTGGACTTTAATGTATCCTACATTTTCTGACGTGATCGATGAGATAGTGATAAAATCAGGAGGTCGACAGGAAGGTACTTATTTTGGGATTAGAACCTTTATCGGTAGACTCTCAATAGTAATACAAGCAATTTCCTTCGCATTAGTTCACGAATTCACCAATTTTACTCCTGGTGCTAAATCTCAGACTCCATTAGCTCTATTTGGAATAAGAATTATTTTTGCTCTAATACCATTGACATTTTTTGTCTTAGCAGCAATATTATTATGGAGAATATACGATCTTACTCCTGAAAAAATAAGGGTTAATAAAAATGAATTAATAAAACTTAAGTTATAACCAAATTAATTTCTTAGGCTCTCTCTCACACTTTTATTTTATTTATTTTTTTGAAAAATGGAATTTTTACTTTTGAAGAGATTAACAAAATCTTAAATATGTATTCTCCTAATTAATATTAATTTTATTTACCAGATTAGGAAATTTAACAAAAATGAGTGAAATAGCAGAAAATTCTGAAATGGGTTATACAACTAAAACTCACGCTTCCTACGCTCTTGGAAGTATGTTTGACGATTTTTTAATCACCGTATTAGGAATAATGGTCTTTAAGTTTTATGAGACTGAGGTGTTCCTACCTATAATCTGGATTACAATTGCGATTACAATATACGGAGTATGGAATATGGTTAATGATCCTATCGCAGGTCATATTTCGGATCAATCAATAAATTTTATGCAGCGAAAAGGAAAAAGATTTACCTGGTTTCTTATTGCTTCCATACCGTGTTGTCTAATTTTTAGTTTAATCTTTATACCTCCAACGGGTAATAATCTTACTCTTTTTATATGGTTATTAGTTGCTTTATGTTTATTTGATACTTTATTCTCTTTTACAATGATTAACTGGCAAAAAATTTTTCCTGATAAGTTCAGAACCCAAAAAGAAAGAACAAAGGTGGGAGGAATTCAAATTCTTTACTCCTTAATTGGTTTAATGTTGGGGATGATGTTACCAATTTTATTTATAACAACAGGGCCTCCAGGTACTAATATTTCATCTTATATTTTAGTGGCCTTTATTATTACAATAATTTGTTTAATAATAGTAATACTTATATTGCCCGGAATGCGAGAAAGTAAAGATATGATTGAGCGTACCTTTAGAATAGATAGCGCAACTAAAACTGGAGAATCATTTTTTCATAAATTAAAATTTGCTTTGAAACAAAAAAATTTTATAGCCTATCTTATGGCATATTTGGCACAAACTACCGTAATGGTCTTAATGCTAGCCTCAGTACCTTATTGGACTCAATATGTTACCAAGACAGAACAATATGTAGTATTAATAGCGTTATTCGCTTTTTTATTATCTAGTGTAGTCTCTGCTCCATTTTGGATTAAAGTTGCTAGAAAATATGGAAATCGTGTAGGATATATGTGTGGAACGCTAGGATCTGCAACATTTTTAATAATAACGATGTTCATTTGGCAATTTCCATATTTTATTATAGGATTTATGTTAATTGGATTTAGTATGGGAGCAACGTGGAGCCTTATTTATGTAATGTTCAGTGATGTTATAGACGAAGCGGTATTAAGATCTGGAAAGCGAGAAGAGGGCGTTTACTATGGATTCAGAACTTTTTTTGGGCGTCTTTCAATTGTAATTCAAGCCATCACATTTGGGATTATACATCCTCTTACCGGATTTAATCCAAGAACTACAGTACAACCGATTCAAGCTCAATGGGGAATTATGTTAGGTATGTTTGCGGTTCCTGCAATATTATATCTTGTTGGTTTTCTTTTCATGTGGAAAGTATGTGATTTAACACCAGATCGGGTTCAAGAGAATAAGAAAAAACTAGCTTCCCTCAATTTATAAAATTCTTTATTAATTTTTATTTCATCTTAATTTTGTATATAAATAGGATTATATCATGAAGATATCTTAGAAAATTCGTAAAATTGAAGTTTCACGATCTGCTCCTATTTAAGATTCCAAATTCTTTAATTAAAATTTTGTACCTCTGGGGGTTTATTCTCCAATAATATTAAACGAAAAACATTTATAAAAACAAAAATCGATATATCAAATAAGTTAATGGTGTTTTATTTGGATACCACATTTAATCGTACAAAGAGGTGTGAGTGCTGAGTATTGATTGGGAGAAGGCCTCTACAAAGCCGTATGCCAAACAAAAAGTTTTAGGAAGTTTTTTATTAAATTTGAAATCTAAAATAGAGGAATTAGAGGAAAAATTAGAAGGTAGTAATAAAAATGATGAGAGTAAAGTAAAAGTCTACAGTGACAAAACTGAAGCGATGGAAAAAATCATCATGGATAAAAACGAAGTAATTGAAAAGCTTGAAAGCAATTACGAGAAGAGATTGCTAGAAATTGGCAAATTAAAAGGTAGAATTGATGAATTAGAAAATCTTCTTGTTAAAGCTAAAACTGCTCCAGAGTTAATCACGAAACTTCAGAATATGCTTTTACACAAAGGATTTGTTGCAGATAAAGAATTTTATCAACTTTTAAATAAAATGGAACAAAAGTACACTAGTATTGATTTCTAAAGGAGAAAGTGTTCTTTCAAGATATTTTAACTCTTATATTCCAATTTCTTTTCCTTTCTTAAGATATAGCTAAATTTGGATAATTTTAGTATTTAAAAGTTCGAGATATAGTTAAAAATAAATAACTTTTTATAATTCAAGAGTATATCCTTATTAGTGAATTATATGGCAGTTAAATTACTTGATGATCTTATTCGAGATACACCACATCTCTCACTTAAAGTTCCCCTATTTTATACCAAAGCACTTAAACAAAATACAGGGAAACCCATGATAATACTTCAGGCTGAAGCCTTAAGTTATACCTTAGAAAATCTACCTATAATCATAAGACCAGATGAGTTAATTGTAGGAACCTTTGATGAATTAGTACCTGTTGCTATTCCAAGATTAGAAGGTAGTGGATTTAGGATAATGGGTGAGCTTGAAAAGCTTCCTAAAAGAGCCATTAATCCAATTAATGTAAAGGATGAAGATATCAATATTTTAAGAAAAGAAATTGCTCCTTTTTACGAAAATTTTAAAGTTGATACTTACGCTAGAGAGATTGCCCCTAATAGCGTATTTGATATTTCATTTAGTGGAAGTTCGTACATTGCCACAGAAATAGGAGGTATTGCTCACGCAGTAATAGATTACAAAAGGCTCATTTCAATGGGTCTTATAAAATATATTGAATTGTCAAGCGATAAAATTAAGACCTATAGAGATGCTTTAGGTTCAGATCCCCACGCAGACGAAAAAATAGCGTTTTATAAATCAATGAAAATTATTTCGAAAGCTTTAATAAACTATGCAAATAAATACACTCAAAAAGCGGAAGAACAACTAAAAATTGAAACCAATCTTGCAAGACAGAAAGAATTAGAAAAAATTATTGATACTTGTAAAAATATACCTGAAAATCCACCAAGAGACTTACACGAAGCAATCCAATTTATATGGTTTATCCACATGGCAGTACATATTGAAAATTTCGAGCATGGAATTTCCTTTGGAAGAATTGATCAATATCTACTACCTTATTATAAAGGAGATTCTGAGAATGCATTAAGACTCATTAAAAATCTCATATTAAAAACGAATGAGATAATAGCACTATATGATTCTATAGCAACGACCTATTTTGGAGGGATGGCAACTACTCAAAATATCCTAATAGGTGGAATTAATAAAAAAGGGAAAGATTCTACAAATCCACTTACCTTTATTATATTGAAAGCGATTGACGAGGCTTTGGTACCTAGTCCAAATTTAGTAGTAAGATTAAATAATCAAACGCCTACAGAACTGTATCAGGCTATTGCTAAAATTTTAGCTAATGGTAAAAATGTCATAGGGCTCTATAACGACGAATTAGTAGTTAATAGTTTAATGAGATATGGTATCCCTATAGAAGAAGCTCGTAATTACGGGATTGTGGGATGTGTTGGATTATCCACGTCGGGAACCTCTTTTGATAATACAGGAGCTGTTTTCCTTAATACGGCTAAAGCCCTAGAGCTAGCCTTAGGAATTGATAAATCCATAACAAGTAAATACATTAAAATGGATAATAATCCCACTGAATTCAAATCCATGGACGAAATTTTAATAGCGTTTAAAGTTAAACTTACGAATTTGATGGGAATGGCCGCAATCGCAGCTAATGCGTATCAACAAGCGCATAAAAAATTAAAACCAACACCATTAATTTCTTTATGCATTAAAGGATGTTTTGAAAAGGGATGTGATGTCAATGAAGGCTCCGCTAAATATAACTTTTCAGGCATACATGTAACCGCTTTTTCAGATGTTGTAGATTCTTTAGCTGCAATCGATTGGGCAGTTTTCAGAGAAAAGAAAGTTTCTATGGAAGAATTAATTGATGCATTGAATAACAATTTCAGAGGAAAAAAAGATTTAAGAAATTATCTCCAATATAAATGTCCTAAATATGGAAATGATGACGATAAGGCAGACATATATGCTAAAAAACTAGCGGAGATTCTATTAGAATCAGTTAATGGTCTTAAATCTGCTAGGGGAGGAGATTATAGAGTAGGAATTCATGCAATGACGACCCATGTCGGATTTGGGATATTTACAGGGGCATTACCATCAGGGAGAAAAAAAGGAACTCCTCTAAATCGAGATATCGCCC
>JBHLLE010000085.1:0-8240 GCA_048885945.1 Candidatus Hermodarchaeota archaeon
AATATTTTCCAAGTTATCTTCTTTTATTATTTGATCTCTTTCTTTAATATAATTAGCTCTATAGCTATATTGATCTTTCACGAGTTCTCCAAATTTATCATTAAATCTCTGAACAACTTTATCCATAAACGGTTCACTCCCCTTTTCAATGCTTATTTCTTTCTTATGATCAAAGATTTTAATTTTTTCGATTAGTTCCTCATTAGGTACTGTTTTAAATCCTGCTAAGAATCTTCCTTTCATTTTTTCAACCAGAGGTTCTTTAAATCGTTTTATTATTATTTGTTTTCTTTCCGAAAACCTTGGAATCTCTGGATAATTTTCTAGATTAATTCTCATCTTAATTACGTAATCTGGGAAGTAGATCATAATTTTTCTGAAAAATAGATTACTTTGTATAGGATAATTTTCAAAATTTTCATTGATTAGTTGTAATTCTTTGTTAAGAAAGTTTAAATGATAATTTATTTCCTTGCTGATTAAAGTATCAACCTTTTCAATGATTTTCTTAGGATTTACAAATCCATCTTTATCTAGCTCTGGATTTGCTAAAATCTCAGAAAAGTTAAATCTTGTTTCTGTAGGGGTGGATATTTCTACTAAGGGAACACCCTTCTGTACTACATCTGTTTTCGTAAAAAATAAGATTTCAATATAAGATTTTTTGTATTTTAAATCGATTATGGTAGCAATTCCAAAGGTGCCACTTTTAAAAATCATCCAATAATGTTCTGAAAATCTTATAGCTTCAATAATTTGAGATTTAAGAAAGGTTAATTCAATATCGCGTACATCTTCTGCAGAAAAACCTTTTTTTAAGTCCAGATTACTCAATTTCAGGCTCCTTTATAGTTTTAATTCAAAAATATACTTCTATTTTAAAAAAACTAATAATTCAGATGATTTTTATAATATCAATATATTTTAAAAAAATTAAGTTTCCTTAGGAATTATTATGGATTTTAGAAGTTTTATATTTTATAGATTTATATAAGTTATCAAATAATTCACATTATAAGTTCTTATCCATTTTACTGAGTAAAGCATTCTGGTGTAATTGAGTTTTTTCTGTTATTTCTTTCAATATATCTTTTCTAAGTAATCAAATATTATTTGATTTATCTTGTAGGGAATTTCAAGCATTAAGAAGTGACTTACACCCGGTATTTCATGATATTCTACTTGAGGATACATTTCTTTAAAATCCTTTATATATTCCTCTGATAATTGAAAAACAGGTGAATGAATTGCTAAACAAGGGATATCTACTTCTTTTTTAATCCAATATTTTTGATCCTTTTCAACGCCCTCAACCATTGACTTGCCAATTGTTAAAGGAACTTTTCGACTCATTTCGAAAATTTCTTTTTTTAAATTTTTTGGTGAATCGGGTAAAAAAAGAGCGTTGATAAAATCTTCTCTACCTTTTTCATTTTCTAAACTTTTGGCAAAGTTTCTATTATAATCTAACCATTCATCTCTTTTTTTTTGTTCTTCTGGTAATTCAAAATGTGTACCATCGACACTGCATATTCCTATACATAAATTAGGATATTTTACAGCAAGAACTTCAGCGACTGAAAATCCCATACTATGACCTAAAAAGAATGCTTTTTCAACCTTTTCATTTTTCAATACAGCATGTACTGAATCAGCAAACAATTCCATTGTATATTCAACTTTTTCATTCTTACTACTCTTTCCATTTCCTGGAAGATCAATTGCAATTACTTTATAATCTTTAAATGAATCTAACTGATATTTCCATGATTGAATACTAGATGTCCAGCCATGAATGAAGACTAAGGTTTTTGTAGATGTACCACGTACTTCATAATAAATATTATGCTTTTGATAATTCACAAGTTTAGCACGTACTTTCATCATTGAGTATTTTTTTACAACATTATTATTCATTTTTATATTCCTCCAAAAAAGTCATTAACCATTTTTTTTCTCCTTTTAATATATAAATTCTCCTTGTTGCTAATTGGAGATTACCAAGAGTACATTTCTTGCTAATTAAGAATTCTTCAAGTTCTCCATACCCTTTAATCGTCTCATCAAGTGATTTTATATATTTCTTCAAACATTCTATTGCATCTTCTTTATTTAAAACATAAAGATTAGCTAAACCTACATCAATGGGGTGAATAGATGGTATCCATTCTGAGATTACTTCCTTAATTTTCTCTTTGAATTTAGCCTTCCCAGAGGACGTTAATGAATAGACTTTTTGGGCAATGTTCTTCTCAGAAAGATTAATTTCACTTTTTAACATATTTCTTTTTTCAAGTTTTCTTAAAAGTTTATAAATAGACGATTGCGAAATTTCTGTCCAATAATCCATACTCCGATTGTTAATCTCTAATTCAATTTCATAAGCATATCGTGGTTTTTCATATAGCAATCCCATTAGTGTTGCTTCTTTATTTGATATTGTACTCATACAATATAGTAATAGTACAATGCATATAAATTTTTCATTATATTATTTTAATTTGAATAGAAACATATTTCACCATTTACTGGAAAATAGATGGAAACTATTTATAAAACTTTAAAATATTAAGATCTCTCTATCATGTATGACTGGAAAAATCAGTTTGAGAGAAAAGATTCAAGAAATTGATGATAAACCATGGTCTCCAATCGAAGTAGCTAAATTAAATGATCAAGTAATTAGAATAGCGTTATTTGATGGAGAATATCCTTGGCACAAACATACAAAAGAGGATGAACTTTTTTACGTGTATAAAGGGAGAATAATTATTCAGTTTAAAGACAAAGAAGATATATTGCTAAATCAAGGTGAATTAGCAGTAGTACCTAAAGGAGTTATGCATTCCCCTAAAAGCTTAGAAAAATCATATATATTATTGTTTGAACCTTATACTCTTAGAAGTCGAGGAGATTAAAATAGAGAACCCTTTAGAGACTTTTTAAATTTATCTATCAGAATTTACTTAATAATTATTTTTTCAATTTAGAAATTTTCTTAATTTTTAAATAATATTTTAAATGTATGAAATCAGGAGAATTAAACATAATACCTTCTAACATCGTAATGGAAGAGTATATAAGTATATAAGAAAATGAGAATATTCTCATATTCTCATGTATATGAGAATATAAACAATTCTCACATCTGGGTGCGACACTTCAGCAGAGCGACCATACTATCGCAAAACCGTAAATGGTATTTTGTTAATGGACTTTTTTCATGATCCAAAAGATCTTAAAGTTGGTGATATTATTTCTTTTATAGTAGAGCGTTTAGACTTACTTGGTTGGCGCCCTATTAAATAAATTTTTAAAAATAGTATGGTGTTTATTCAATTTCAGGCACTTTTATAGCTTTAATTCGGAAAAACTCTTCCATTTTAGAATCTGATTGGAGAATTTGAGGTATAGCTTTTGGAAATTTTTCTCTAATTTTATCGTACACTGTATTCATATTTAAATCAGTAAATAATACAAAATCAGTCCCAGCCTTGTTTTCTAAAGCCATTTCTATTCCTTCTATTGCCTCTAACTTTTTAATAGCATTTTCTTGAACATCGTTAAAGAATAATTCTATTTTTCGCCCTTTTCCAGGCAATATAGCTAATAAATCCTTTGGTCTTCCAAAGTCAATCATGCCCCTTCCTCGTCCGAATATACAAACTTTATGGCAAAATCTACTTTCTTCAGGATAATGCGTAATAACGATGAGAGTTGTGTTAAATTGCTCGTTTATTTTTGTTAGAGTTAGCCAAAGATTTTCACGCACCACAGGATCGAGTCCTGAGGTTGGTTCATCTAATATACAGAATATTGGATTGTGGACTAATGCTATTGCTATACTAACTCTCCTTTTTTGCCCTCCCGAGAGGTTTTTTACGAATTCGTTTGCTTTATCTTCAATTTCTAGACTTTTTAGCAATCTTCTTGCTTTAATTTTTATTTCTTTTTCTGCTAATCCGTATTGTCTTCCAAAATACATAATGTTTTGCAGTGTAGTGAAGTCAGGATAGATTTTTCCTAAATCTTGTGGTACATATCCATAGATAGGACGCAATTTTCTCGCATTTTTCTTAGAATCCATTCCATAAATTTCGCTTACTCCCGTATATTTTCGCATTCCTAATAGAGCCTTAACGAAAGTAGACTTTCCAGCGCCACTTTCCCCTAATACTCCAAGAATTTCGCCATGTTGGATTCTTAAAGAAACTGAATCAACAATTAATTTTCCACCCGCATAGACGTTTAAATTTTCACAATAAATTGCGGAGAATTTTTTCAAATAAGATGGATTTCGTTTATCTTCATATCCTATTTTTGTTTTAATGAATTCTGCAACTGTTGCATTGAAAAAAGTAATAATTTTGAGCAACCCAAAAAATAGGATCAGTAGTATTTCAAAGAAAAGTATTGCGGTTATTAATTCTGTCCAAGGTCTTGGATTAAAATCTTGGTCATATTTAAGTTCTTCGAGAAGTATAATTCCAAAAGGAGTATTTCTTAAATCTCCACCAAAATTAGGTTTATCTCCTATCCCTCCTGTGTTTGAACTTAAACAATCTTCGTACCAATCAATTAAGTCCTTTATTTCCTCGGGTTGGTATTCATAATCATAAAGTCCAATACATGCATGATAAGTAATTAAGAATGTAGAGGGAAATTCAAAAAATAATGCTAAAGCGGGAAGTGGATCAAAACTACCTTCGTCATTTTGAGCATTTTTTAAAAATTCCATTGCTGCTATCTTAGACATTGGTTCTGAATTCATTAAACGAAATATTTCTAATCCACAGTAAGTCGAGATACTGTCGCTATAAAACCCTAATACCACGGAAAATCCCCCATCAGCGTTTTGGCATGAGGAAATCCAGTGCATTAAATCCTCACTATCTAAACTTATAATGCCATCAAGAATTTTTAGAGAAGATACCACCCAATATGTACTTTCTGTAGTAGAAATATTAGTTTTTAAAATACTTAAAAGGTTCTCTCTTAGAGGACCGAAAAAATCTAATAATTCGTATAAATTAAGCCCTAAAGAACAACCACCATCTGAGTTTTGTAAATCCGATAAATAATCTATCGTTTCATTAATTTCAGGTAACTCAATCTCCTCATATTTATAAAACATCTCATATAGTTGAACTGCACAATAAGTTGAATAAAGACTGGAATCTACATTAGGTATATGTCCAAAACCTCCATCTTTCTTATTATAACATTCTTCAACATAATCCCATATCTCATCTATATCAATTTCCTCGGTAAAGTCTTCAGAATTTGCATGATATATTGATAATACGCCCCAATAATTAGCTTGTAAGGAAATGTCACCAAAGAGACCATTCTCTCCTTGGTGGTTATATAACCAATCATAATAAGCTTTCCTATAAGAATTAATATTAATTGAAGTTATAGTTATATTATTCTCAATTAATTCTATTGAATTCATTGCTGCCCAACCAGATATAAAATCTGAATTGTAATAAATACTTAATGTGACATTATTTAAACTATACCCAAATCCTCCATCCGTTTTGGAACAATTTAATACGTAATATAGAGTTTTTAAAGCATCTGTTGGCGTTATATTTAGAGAATATAGTGAAGATAAAGCGTAATATGTAGATTGTACATCAGATAAACCTGATGGAGTAGAAGAATATCCCCCATCTAAATAATTATAATAAGTTTGAAAATAAAGATTAATTAATGCTTTTTGAGTTGAATTGAACTCTAATCCTAAAGCTAAATATGCTTTAATTCCATAATAGGTCAGTTCTGGAGTAAGATTAAATTCACTCAAAGTTGAATTAACATACCTAGTTAGATTATCGTTGTTTAAAATAGAATTAACATTAAATCTTTTAGCTATACTTATACCACAATATGTAGAAATAATATCTGGTAATGGTGAATATTCATTGAATATAAATCCATAACCATTATAATACAAAGAATTTGTTAGATATTGTATGATTAAGCTGATTTTGTTCTCGTCGTAATCATTACTATGTTCACCTATAAAAGAATAATCAATTTTATCAATTGTATCAATTACTTGATAGGTTGAGATGATATTGCCAAGTCCCATTATATCTGAATATGAACCATTGTCATTCTGTTTTTCAAACAGATAGTATTGGAAAAAATCTTTCATATCCTTATCCAAATTATCATTATCTCTTGGATTTATGAGTTCAGTTGAAGAAATTACGGAGCTAGAAAAATTTATCGAGTTTATTGCCCTGTAATTTGAATCAATATCTGGTTCTATGAAAAGTCCAGAATCGGGATTCTGATGTGAGGAAGCAAAATACTGCATATCATCTTTCATGTCTTTAACTTCATTCTCGTCGTAATATACAATCCAAGGAAGGTTAATAAGACCAATAATCACTAATTGGATGCTAAAAAAAATGGTTAACATCATTAGTTTTCTTACTTTACGTCTTGTTTTACTATCTATTATACCTCACCTACTTGAATCTCTTTCTCATGTAATCTCATTAATCTTTCTTTTTCTTCTTCTTCTTGAATTCTTAATTGGAAAAATCTTCTAAACTCTGCTACATCTTTACTCATTGAAATAATTTTAAAATCTTTTTCTATCATATATTCTATTAGTTTAGGAAGAGAATTATCGAAATCATCCATAAAGACTTCAATTACATCGTTACCAACGCGAATTACTTTAACATTAGTCGCACCAGGAAAGTTCTTGACAAGACTAATTTTTTCCTCATTAAGTTCTTCTATTGAAAATCTAGCTATCAATCCTTCACTAGGTAAAGACGATATTAAATTGTAATTTGTATCAAATTCTAATAATTTGCCATCCCTTAGGATTGCACTTTTATCGCAAACAAGAGCTGCTTCCATATCGTGAGTTATTAAAAACATGGTGGTGCCTAACTGTCTATTTAACTTTTTCAAATAGGAAAGCACATCGTATCGCTTTGCTGCGTCAACGCCTGTTGTTGGCTCGTCTAGAAAAAGAACATCGGGTTTATGTATCAATCCAATTGCCATAGACACCCTTTTTTTTTCCCCTCCGCTCATTTTTTTTAAAGGCTTTTTCCATGTATCTTTAGGAATATCTAAAATAGTGAATAATTCCTCAGCTACTTTTTTAGCTTCTTTGCTTTTCATCCCATAACAAGAAGCAAAAATCTCAATATTATTCAATGGAGTTAAATCATAATATAAATTGAGCTGTTCTAATTGAGGGACATATCCCATATTACTTAATATCTTATCATGATTTTTGGTATGTGCTGGATTTAAATTTGTGACTCTAACATTACCTTTCCAGTTTTTTTTATTGATTTGACAAGTAAGAACTCTTATAATTGTGGTTTTACCTGCCCCTGAAATACCAAATAGTCCAATTATCTCTCCTTTATTTACATTAAACGAAACATTATGAATAATTTGTTTTTCTCCAAACGAAACATCCAAATTTTCGACATAAACAACCAATTCATTATTCTCTTCGATTATTGTAATTACACCTCATATCTTTTTCTATTTATAATAATAAATGAAAAAACTATGAGAAAAGTACTTATTCCAAAGAGCCAAAAAAAGTCAAAACCAAAAACAGGTTTTCCTTTTGATACAATTCCTTTTATGATTGGTTCTCCATGCGACAAGGGTAGCATATAAGCAATTAATTGTAAATAATCTGGCATTGATTCAATAGGAACAAAAATTCCACTTAGTAAAATAATTACAATAAATGATGCAAAAAATAGCTGGTTAGCTTCCGTTTTTGTTTTACTAACCGTACTGATAAACATTCCCAAACTTATGCCCGTAAAACCTAATAAATAGAGTGCGATATATAAATCAATAACATCTCCAGCCAAGTAAAGACCGTTCATAATTGCACTGTATAAAACTAAAAAAACCTGCAATGCTAAGACAATTGAATAAACAATATATTTAGAGAGAAGAATTTCCGTTTTATTAACGGGAGTAAGTAAAAGCCTAGCAATTGGCTTTTCTTGGACAACAACAAGAATGGTCAGAACATTAGATATTCCAAAAATAATAAATGAAAATAGTAGAGTAATGTTATAATTAAATCTTAAATTGTAATTTGAAGGAACTTCATACTCCTCATTGATCTCCCTCGGGTCCGTGCTCATGCCCCGGTGCACTCCAACGAAAGCCGCCCGGTCCGCATCGTTCTCCCGGTCGAGCAAATCGTTCAGCAAGTTGTTGGTGGCCTC
>JBHLLE010000085.1:8250-9200 GCA_048885945.1 Candidatus Hermodarchaeota archaeon
TATTCAGGATCTAAGTCGTTATCTTCCACAAAAATATCTACTGAATCTTGGACTGCATTTAATCTGTCTTGTATATAGATTGCATTTGACGTATCTGGGATGATTTCAATTGTTCCCGGGTATCCAGTCGTTAAAAATTCTGAGAACGCTACAGGTATTACTATTATTACTTCAATCTCGCCATTTTTTAACTTTTGTCTTGCCTCCTCCATACCATATTCCTCATCATCTTCACTTGCATCGTAGAAGTCTATAAGCTCTAACAATTTTGAATCTTCAACTGCATCTAAATATTTTTCTGTATAATTATCCCAGGTCGTAATAATTGTAGCGTTGTCTTGATTAACAAAAGTGTTTGAATCGTAGCTAACGACTATAACTTTTACTGGTATTGTTTGAGAGGCGCTTGTACTCATAGTCGCAAAAAGCATGATAATTGCGGGGGGAAGTCCTAACGCGATTAATATATTCAATTTATCAGTGAATAAAAGCCTAAATTCTTTTTTTATTTGTTTTAGAAACCTAAAAAGGCAAAGTCTAACTCGATTAAAAAAATTCTCAAAATTCCAATCATTTTCCGCGTTTTTTTTAACCAAGTTACGCTCAAACCTCTACTTTTTTAAATCTAAAAGCAATATATGCTATTAATAAAAAGGTAATTGAAATTAAACTTAAACTTAAAAAGTGTGAATAATCAATTGGGAGTCCTTTCATAGTTACATTATTTATTAATGGAATAGAGTGACTTAAAGGTAAAGAATTTATTATCATTTGCATGGCAAATGGTAGTGATTCAATACGAATAAATGATCCTGAAAACATAATAATCACGATGAAAATCATCATATACATCTGATTGGCCACTTGTTCAGTTTTACTTATTGCTGAAATAAATAATCCCATACAAATTCCACAGAAACCAGTCATCAATAGTATTAAATAAAGATCGA
>JBHLLE010000086.1:0-9187 GCA_048885945.1 Candidatus Hermodarchaeota archaeon
CCGTCTAAATCTCCGTCGAAACTATACGTAGCGGGATAATACCCAGCCATTGGAGATGCGTAAGTCTTGTTTTCGGGGGTTATTATATTGATTTCTGTACCTGCAGTTTTAGGGGAAAAGAACTTTGTTAAGTCATCATTTGTTTTTTCATTATTTATCTGATTTGATGAGGTCTTGCTAATTCCCGTAAGTGTAGCAGAAATAATTAAAAAGATCAAAAGAGAATAAAAAATAACCTTCTTTTTAGTTATTGAATTCATTTTATGTAGATTTTGTTGAAATTTGTCTTTCTTAAAAAGAATATTAATTTATATTCAATCAAATATCTTAAAAATCTTTTCATAACATCTAAAATTTTACAGAAAAGTAAATATAGAGTTGCTTTATAAGAATACAGAATAAACTTGGTTACGAGAGAAGATAGAAAAGCTACTCTTAATTTCGTGTAGAAGAATATGATATTTTATAAAGTAATCTTATTTGCATTATTAATAATTAATTAGTTGGATATATATTAAAAAAAGAATAATAAAAAAAATATTTTAAAAAAAAGAAATTGTAGAGTATTTAAGCAGGTTCAAAACCTAAATCTACTCTATTTTCGCCTTTAATTTCTGTTTCTAAGAAGGTTGCTTTTACTGGCATACCTATTTTAATAGTGTCAGGTTTACTTTCATCAACGCCTACTAATTGACCACTAACCATAGGACCTTCTTCGAGTTTTATTACGGAAAAACAATATGGTTTATTTCTGCCATAACCTTTTTCCACAAAGAAAGGTGTTCCTACGGTAATGCTAGTGAATGCCGCTAATTCTCCTTTTCCAGACATTTGATTCCAGTCCATATCAGCTGTATTACATTTAATGCAGAGTTTTCTTGATGGAACGTAAAGTTCTCCACAATTTTTACATTTAGAACCCATAAGCTTTTTATTACTAATAAATTCTAAATAACTTTGAATCGTAAAATCTTTTTCTTGTTCAGCCATTTTTTATCAACCTCTTTATTTTTGATATACGGTTACTACACACGTTCCTCCTGAGCCACCTAAATTGTGAGTCAAGGCTTTTTCTACATCAATTTTTACTTGTCTATTCCTCTCTGCAATGCCTCTCATTTGTTTAAAAATTTCAACTGCTTGAGCAGCACCAGTTGCGCCTACAGGATGTCCTTTAGATTTTAATCCGCCTGACGTATTAATTGGTAACGCTCCGTCAAGTTTAGATTCTCCATTTTTTACTGCTTCAACTGCTTTCCCCTTTTCGTAGAAACCTAAATCTTCCATAGCAAGGATTTCTGCGATTGTAAAGCAATCGTGAACCTCAGCTATTTGAATGTCTTTAGGACCTAATCCAGACATTTCATACGCCTGACGAGAAGCTTCTTTTGTAGCTATAAAGCTAGTTAAAACATCTCTATCATGTAAAGATAGAGCTGCACTTCCTTGTCCTGTACCCGTTATCCAAATAGGAGTGTCCGTAAATTTCTTAGCTACATCTTCTGCAGCTAAAAATAAACAAGCAGCACCATCAGTAACTAAAGAACAATCGAAAAGTCTTAAAGGATAGGCAATGATTGGATTAGATGAGCTTTTAAGAAAATCAAACTCGTCTTTCCAATCGGGAGCATCTTTTCCTTCTTTTTTTGCCCTTGCTATTTTACTTTCCATCATATCCTTAATGGATTGTTGCATCTGAGCATATGGATTTTCTTTTCCATTTAAATGGTTTTTTATACCAACTCTCATTAAATCTTCAGCTGTTGTTCCATATTTCGCAAAATGAGCAGAGGCGACAGTGGCATAAAGACCAGGAAAGGTTGCTCCTGCGGGATACTCAAACAAGGAATCTGAGGCTGTTGCTAAAGTATCTGTGACTAAAGTAGTAGATACTTCATTCATACACTCCACACCTGCTACAGCAACTACATCGTGAATTCCAGAAGCAATGGCTATAATTGCTTGTCTGAATGCTATGCCGGAACTCGCGCACGCCCCTTCAAACCTAGAGGCTGGTTTTGGTGTCAATCCTACCAAATTAGCCATTTGGGGACCAAGATGTCCTTGATGGTTAAATAAATCAGATGAATAATTTCCAACGTAGCACGCGTCTATATCTTTTGGTTCTATTCCATTATCAGTTTTTTCTACAGCATCAAGCCACGCGTCAATCCACATATCTGGATTTCTTTTTTGCGGAAAATTTCTTCCAAATTTGCTCATTCCAGCGCCGACTAACGCGATTTTTCTTGCTAATTTAGCCATAATTATAACCTCAAGTTTTTTGTTTTACATTCTAATATTTTAAAAATTAAATAGGTGAGTATTAGAAGAATTATATTTGTTTCTATTGTAACTTAAAATCAGATCTTTTGATTTAAAGAAATAATTTAAATTATTTTCTAATTACACTAATTCCTCTTTTTTTTAAACTAATCATTACAAAAGGATATCTTATTAAGCTTTCATATTCCAAATCTGGAATATTTAAACTCTTTATTTGTTCATTTGTGAAGATATCGATTAAAATCGCGGCTCTATGTTTAATTCCATATTTTTCAAGCAAGGTTAAGGCATTTACTTGATTTTTAAAATATTTTCCACTCACATTCGTGATTTTTTCAAAAGTATTTTCATTAACTCCTTTTAATGAAACTCTTACATAAATATATCTAAAGTTACTTAATAAGTTAATATAATCTTCGTTTAACAAAATTCCATTAGTTTCAAGAATAAATAGTTTGTTATCAGGAATATTTTCTATTAATTTAATTAAATGATATTTGCAAATAGTTGGTTCTCCACCGCTCACTCTAACTAAGGGAAGATTCATATTAATTAAATTTTCAGAAACATTTTTAGGAGAGTAATATTTCCCAAATTTCTCAGGATACCATACCTTTTTTTGAGCCCAACAGTAAACACACCTTAAATTGCATCCCAGACAGTCGGCAGTTGCGCAACCTCCATAAAAACGAGTTTTTCGAAATCTATAATATTTTTTCAAACCATTTCTGCTTATTATTTTACTAACTTTTTCAGTTAATTCAAATGGATTTATCAATATTGCTTTTCTCAAGATATGAATTTACGATAAACTAAACAATATCTATATTCTTTTAGGGAATTTATTGTTTTTCTAGAAAACTAAGTTTAAAATAAAGTTATATTATTATAACTGTGACATGATTAAATCAATCTTGATTTCTGATTCTGAAGGGTTCGTCTTTTATTCAAGAATTTTAGACGAAAACATGCATAATTATGATTCGGTACTACTTAGCGGCTTTATTTCTGCTATTGGAAGCGTTGGTCGGGAGCTATTTAAAGAAGAAATAGCCACCATTTCGTTTGGATACGAAGATGATTCTCCCGGACTCGTAGTACTTACAAAAGATTTTTTTGGAACTGAAAAGAAGATATATTTTGTATTTGCAATTCAAGGAGATATTGACCTTAAAGCGATTAAAAACGTATGCACCAATATTTATATTAATAATAAAGAAGCTTTAAAAGCTTCAGGAACAAAAAAGAATATTTACGATAAAATTGATAAGATCGTTCAACAAACCTTAATAAAATAATTTCTCTTTTTAATTTAAGTGATCTTGATCTAATTTTCATTGAATCTAGCGTAATATATGAAATGATTGAATAATTAAGGAATATTACGAAGAGATTTTATTAACTTATTTAGTTACACCTAAAAGTTTATATATTATTTTAAATTTCGTATATTAAATTTTGCTTTCATCTTCGTAATCTATATTAGCAATCTTATTATCGAGATGTAATCTCATAATTTGATTGGTAGTATAGAATTAAGAAGAAAAATTAGATTATATGATGAAACATGGTGTCAATAGACGAACATGGAGTAGGAAATGAATATCTTTATTCTAATTCGATACCAATTTTATAATATATGATAGACTTGCAACTTACGAAGAAAAGGACCTTGAAAGAATCTTTGGCTCTGGATATCTGGAGTATAAAAAAAGAGTTCCAAAATGGTTTCTTAAACTAATTAAATAGCCATTTTCCAAAATTTCCATTAATTTTTTACTCATTATGAGTAACTGTGAGAATCATCAATCTTGAAAGGTAATCTGCCAGTTTAATATCTGTTTTACAGACTGGTGAGATAAATATGTGTCGGTGAGTCATTGCTTCTAATAGATCAAAAGCTAGTTTTACTCTCAAAAATAATTCTTCTTCCTCGATTTCTTTAAAAATTGCAATTTTTTTTAGTTTTTGGGTGATTATTTTAATAGATAAATCAAATATGGTTGATAAATCCTTAAATATTTCTTTATTTATTAAGAACGCTTGCTCGTAAGCTAAATTAAAGGCTAAATCCTCCCGATGATGTTTAATATGATGTAAAACAAAACGACGAAGTAGAATTTCAAAATCTTCACTTTCTGGTTCGTTAAAAAATTCAATTGCAAGTATTTTGTTAGCATTTCTGCAGACAATTTCTTTTAAGATTCCGATTTTGCCTGTTTTAAAATGGTGGTAGAGAGTTCCATCACTAATTTTTACATTACGAGCAATTTCTCTAGTGCTTACTTTATCATAACCTTTTTTATTAATTAAATTAAGAGTAACTGCTAATATTTTTTCTTTAGTATCTGAAGCTGAAGATTTTGATATCATTTTATTAGAGAAAATATCTATTCTATGCATTTAATAGAGATTATAATATTTAAGTGTATCGTGCACTGCACGATAAATTTATATATGATTGTGAGTTTGATCTTTTTGTGATAGTGCAGTGCACTGCACTACCAATAAAATAATATTAATAAACATCACAATTAGGTGAATAAAAATAACAACAACCCAAGAATTAAATAAAAAAAATAAAGAGTACCGGTTTATTTTTCCTGTTGGATATTTTGATTTTCATGATGATGTTGGCTTGAATTTCCAATTTAATAGGTGGCATTCCTCAGGATATCTTCCATTTGAAGAACTTATGGAAGCTGGACAACAGATTAAAAGTTATGACGAAGTTACACCATTGATGATTCAGCTAGCTGAAAAAGCAGAACAGGAAAACGATAACATTAAAGCAGCATTTTATTACCGCTTTGCTGAGTTTTTTTGCTTTAGATCAGAAGCAGAAAAGAAAGAATTGTACAATAAATTCATCGATCTCTTCTATAAAGCATTTGGAAGCGAAGTAAAACAAATTAATGTTCCATATGAGAATGGATATCTTAACGCAATACATCTATCTCCAAAAAATGAGACGATAAAAGCAACTATTCTTATGCATGGAGGGGGAGATTCATTTATAGAAGAATTTTATTCCATCGCAAGAGCTACTGCAAATTTTGGTTTTGAAATAATAATGTTTGAGGGTCCTGGACAGGGAAGACCTTTAAATCAATACGATCTTAAAATGACTCATGAGTGGGAAAAACCGACAAAGACAATACTAGATTATTTTAACCTTGAGGATGTCACATTAGTAGGCATTTCTTTAGGAGGATATTTTTCCTTGAGAGTCGCAGCATTTGAATCCAGAATAAAAAGAGTTGTAGCTTATGATGTCGTCTATGATTTTTTTAAATGTGTTTTTGGAAGAAACGGCTTTTTAAAATATTTTATAATAAATAACCTAACTATGCTTAATGCTTCTAAGATCATTAACCGGATAATTGAGAAACAGATGGAGCAAAATCCATTCGTTAAGTGGTTATTCGAACATTCATTCCATGTTCATGATGTAAAAACTCCATTTGACTTTTTAAAACGATTAAAAAGATACTCCACAGCTAATTTTTCTAAATTAATTAAGCAAGATGTACTCTTACTGGCTGGAAAGGACGATCATATTATACCTTTCCGAATGTACAAGAAGCAGAGAAGAAAACTAAAAAATGCTAAAACGCTCTCTGGACGGGCATTTAGTAAAGAAGAGCACGCATCATCGCATTGTCAAGTTGGAAACATAATGCTCGCAGTTAATACAATAAAAAATTGGATTGAAACTAAAATAAAAGGTGAAAATGAGAAAGAATGACTTTACATAATCAGGGTTTTAAAACTTTAGATAATGATTCTGTTCCTGATCCTAATTGCCACAACTGCAATAGCTTGACATATTGTTCAATAGGCAGAAAAAGCAGAGCAGAAAACTGTCCTATGAAAGTTTCAAAAGAAGTAATAAACGAGGCAAAAAATCAATATTTAGAATGTGAAGGAGTTAGACAATCAATCCAACAAGCAAATATAGTTGAAGCAATGGGATCGATGCGTTGGCCCCGATTAAAAGACACGATTGAATATGCTAAAGCAATGGAATATAAAAAATTGGGGCTAGCTTTCTGTGTAGGTTTGAGAAGAGAAGCAAAAAAGATTGGAGATTATTTAGAAAAATATGGATTTAAAGTGAGCTCTGTATGTTGTAAGACAGGTGGGCTAAAAAAAGAAGATATTGGTTTACCAAAAGATTTCTGCTCTCCTTATTCAAAAACAGGTTTTATGATTGGTTGGGTAACTTGCAATCCAGTAGCTCAAGCGCTATTATTAAACAAATCTAAGACAGAAATGAACATCATCTGCGGATTATGTGTAGGTCACGATATTCTTTTTACTCAATTCTCTAAAGCACCGGTTACTACTCTAATTGCTAAAGATAGAGTTACAATTCACAATCCAGCATCCGTTCTGTTTTCTCATTACGGCGATTCATTTTTTTTAGAAGATTTGAGAAAGTTGAAATTAACATAAAAGTATAAAAACTAAAGAAAAAATTCGTTAATTAAAACAATTAGAGGGTGAAAAATGAAATTAATTGATTTGTCCGTACCAATTAAAAACGGATTGGAGGGTGATTTCCCGCAGATGATTCCTGAGATTGAATATAATGATCACATCAAAGGTGCAGAAGAAATGACATATGTGTTCCGAAAATTAAAACCTGAGATACACTTACCAGATGGAAAAGGATGGGCAAGTGAGAATATATCGCTTAATACACATAGCGGCACTCATATGGATTCCCCATGGCATTTCTCTGATGTTCAAGATAAAGAGATAAAGGTTAGAAAAGCTATGACAATTGATGAGATTCCACTAGAATGGTGTATTGGATCTCTTATCGTCCTTGATTGTACGGATTACGATGAGGGATACGTAATGAGCCCAAATGATATTGAATTGAAATTAAATCAAATGGATCACGAACTTAAAGATGGCGATATATTATGCATCCACACTAATGCTCCAAAATATTATGGAACAAAAGATTATCTAAAATATGGTGTTGGAGTTGGAAGGGATGCAACATTACACATTATTAGACAAGGAGTTCATGTTGTTGGAACTGATGCGTGGGGTTGGGATGCTCCATTCCTATACACTGCTAAGAAATGGAAGGATTCATTAAGGAAAAATACTCCAGATACGTCAATAATATGGGAGGGACACTTTGCAGGACGAGAATTAGGTTATTTTCAAATGGAAAAACTGACTAATCTTGATAAAATTCCGCCTAAAGGAGCGACTATTTACTGTTTTCCAATTAAAATTGAAGGAGCTTCTGCAGGATGGGTAAGAGCAGTAGCCTCTATTCCAGAATAATGTATTTTTTTTTTATTATAAATTAGTCTAAAGAAGTGTTTAATGACACTTAAAATAGAGCTTGATAATACAGAAATGAATTGTAAAATATTATGTATATTATCTTGAAAAATTCTAAGCTTAAAGAAAATCCTAATTTTTTTAATAATTAAAAAAAAAAGGTAATTATAATGAAGCATAAACCCAATCGTCATTATAATGACCATATAAAGCCTTCAGTTGAAGGTTTGTTAAATCCCAGCAAGTAATTGAGGCGCCTACAGCTCCATTTGGATCGCTGTAATAATTATAATTTGGAGGATGCAAATAATCAATAATTTCAGCTCCAACTTCAAGATCAATATCTCCGTATTCGTCTAATAATTCATTTGTTAGCCAGTTGTACCTATCCTTGGAATCGTCTACTGAAGTAGAATCTGCCAAACCTCTCATGTCATAATAAAGATAATGATTAGTACAGGAGACTAAATCGTCTTTCTTTTCTATTTGATTATACCAAAAAGCATACCAAGGTGGTTTATAATTTAGACCTCTTTCTTTGAAGTGGCTATCTGATAATTCAAGTATAACACCACCGGTTTCTCCATTTCTTCCATCGCCAATTGTATACAACCATGAACATCCGTGTATTGAATTTTTAACAAAATTTATAGCATCAGTTAATTGACTAGTAAATTGGGCAATGTATCTACAAGTTAATAATGTTCCCATACCATATTGTGCGGGATCACAGTCGCATGCGGGAACCATATCCTGTGAAATTGCTATTCCTTGATCGTTCATGAAAGCAGTTCCACCAACTAAACCAGGACAGCTAGTCGCTAAAAAGTCATTTCCAGAATCTGGATAATATTCCATTATCATCATTTCTTCGTGCAAAATATAATCAGTAAATTGCCAATGATGAGCCATTATTGTCTGACCGTTGGTTGTAGCATCATCGGTAGCGACATAACCACTACACGAAAGAAAGCTGAAAAGATCTATCCAAAATAACCAAGGTTCAACAACAGGATAAGCTAAAGCAAGTAAAGCATCCATACCCAAATTAAGCAATAAAACATCTTCATAAGTAATAGAATACCCTGCATCTGTACATCCATCAGCAACACCTTGCATCTCGTCAAGGAAGTCCTGTGGAACATATTGGGAATTTACAGCAACTAAAATTTCACAAAGGGCAAGCAATTTGTTTAGTAATGTATCAAAATCATCGCCAGATTGAGCTGAGAGTTGTTGAAGGGTAGCATCGTCTACTACGCTTCCAACCACATCATGCAAGCGATTGTAGTCCATAATATCTCCTAAAATCCAGGTTAAAATAAATTCAGGACCGTCAAGCAAACCAGTTACAACTTCTCTGTACCAATCTTGGGTTGCGAGTCTTGACACGCTGGTGGGCCCTAAATATCCTGTTTGGTAACCCATTTCGTAAGGAGAACCTTCCAAATGCATTAGATATTTTCCAGGGGCAATTTCTTCTTTATAACCTATACCATCTGGAGCGTAAACGATTGATGCTTCAGGTAATAACTCAATCTTAGAATCAGCAGAGTTTGATACTACTGTTGGGGTTGATTGAACTGGGATT